>UQDU01000028.1 GCA_900539915.1 uncultured Bacteroidales bacterium
CCGAATCCATCTCAAAATCCGCAGCTCAGGATTTAACTTTTGTTATTAAACACCCACTTATTCTGTCAGTTCATCGGCAGATAGCGAGGAGGTCGGCTACTACGAAGGTGGAGCCGCCGACGAAGATGGTGGCGGCTTGGCTGTCTGCTGCTTGGAGGACGGCGGTGTAGGCTTCGCTCACGGTGGGGTAGGCACGACCTTGGAGGCCGTGGGCTTGGGCTATCTGTTGGAGGTCGTGTGATGGAAGGGCGCGGTTGACGCTTGCCTGGGTGAAATAGTAGGTGGCGTTTCGTGGCATCATGGAGAGTATGGTGGAGATGTCCTTGTCGTTGACGAAGCCTATGACCATATGCAGATGTCCTAAAGAGGGTTCGGCAAGCTGCCGGCTGAGGTATTGCCATCCTCCGGCATTGTGGCCTGTGTCGCATATGACATGCGGCTCGGTGCTGACTGTCATCCAGCGTCCCATAAGTCCGGCCAGGGTGCTCACATTGCGGAAGCCTTTGCTCACGCTTTCTGCTGAGATTTTGTCAAATCCGTGGTGCTGGAGGTATGCCAACGATAAAAGGGCTGTGGCGGCATTGTGGGGCTGGCATGCTCCTGTAAGTTCACAGGTTATATCGCCGTATGGAGTGGCACTATATCTGATGACATCATGCGTGGTAGTGGCGGTGCTATAGGGCAGACGGTCCTGGGCGAATGTTATGGGGGAGTGGTGTTGTGCCGCCACGTCGGCAAATACTTTACGCACGTCGCCATCGGCTTCGCCTATGATTACAGGTATGCCGTCCTTGATGATGCCGGCTTTTTCGGCGGCAATTTCGGGCAGTGTTTCGCCGAGCAGGGCGGTGTGGTCCTTGGATATATTGGTTATGACTGACAACTCGGGTGTGATGATGTTGGTGCTGTCAAGCCGTCCGCCGAGGCCGACTTCGATGACTGCCACGTCCACTTTATGACGAGTGAAATGGTCAAACGCCATGACGGTGGTTAGTTCAAAAAATGATGGTGCCGGTCCCTCATTTTTTTTAAGGTATTCGTTGATGAAATCGCATACCTCCTTTTCGGAAATCATTTCGCCATCAATGCGTATGCGTTCGCGGAAATCAAGCAGATGGGGTGAGGTGTATAACCCTGTGCGATAACCTGCGGCGGTCAGCGTTGCGGCTATCAACGAACTCGTAGAGCCCTTGCCGTTGGTCCCGGCCACGTGTACGGTCTTTATGCCGGTGTGTGGATTGCCGAATGCAGCAGAGAGGGCGGTGACGGTGCCCAGCCCGGGTTTGTAGGCATGCGCACCGATGTTCTGAAACATCGGTGTGCTTTCAAACAGGAAATCTATAGCCTCGCGGTAAGTCATGTAATCAGAATATTATGAAACCGGCAACACCGGCTATAAGGATGACGATAATGGGGTGGAGCTTGGCCCAGAAAACCAGGCAGAATGCTGCCGCGCATATGCAGATGCTTTTTATCACATCGGTGTCGACAGTGCCGAAATTCTGGTCGTTCATCAACAGAAGCGCGGCTGATGCTATCAGTCCGACCACCACGGGGCGCAAGCCCATGAAGATACCTTTGATGGCGATGCTTTCGCGGTGACGGCGGATGAAATGGCTGGTGTAGAGGACGAGAAAATATGATGGGAGCACGACGGTCAGGGTGCATATCAGCGATCCGAGTATGCCCCACAGCGGATTGTCGGCAAAGGCGGCGGTAGTGTGCGCCGGGGCGACGTAGCCTATATATGTCGCGCTGTTGATGCCGATAGGTCCGGGGGTCATCTGTGATATGGCCACGATGTCAGTAAACATCTTCTTGGATATCCATCCCGGTCCGACTATCTCTCGCTCGATAAGTGCGAGCATGGCGTAGCCTCCACCGAAGCCGAAGAGTCCTATCTTAAGATAGCTCCATATGAGTCGCAGGTATATCATTGCTCGTCCTCCTTTTCAAGTTGTGGGTCTTTGTCATGGGTATCGGCGGCGCGTAGCATCTTGTGGTGATGGCGCAGATACAGGTAACCGCCGAGACCGCCGAGCACTATGTAGAGTATCGGGTTGCTTACCACGGGCCATCCGCTCCATACGAGCAGAGCTACAGCCACGGGAATCCATATGGTACGCCATGAAATCTTGGCAGCGCGTGCACTTGTGATGACCGGGGCGATGATGAGGGCCACTACGGCCGGGCGCAGCCCCTTGAATATCGAGGTCAGCACCGGGTTGGTGTTTATGGCCTCTGGTGTCAGGAATATGGCTATGGCGAGGATGATCAGGAACGACGGCAATATGGTGCCGGCCGATGCTGCCACGCTTCCTTTGAAACCACGTATTTTGTCGCCCACAGCCACGGAGATATTGACCGCGAGTATGCCGGGCAAAGATTGAGCCACCGCCAGCAGGTCAAGAAACTCCTCTTTCTCCACCCAATGGTTTTTTGTGACCACCTCCTTCTCGATAATTGAAATCATGGCCCATCCACCGCCGAAGGTGAATGCGCCGATTTTGAAAAATGCAGCAAATAGCCGCAATAGCTGGTGTCGCATATGCTTGAGATGTGCAGGTCAGGAAACCTTACAGTCAGTAAAATATGATACAAAATTAGCAAACTTCGCCCACTTCGCCAACCATAACGGCTCAGCCGTGACGGTAGATGAGGCGTGCCAGACCGAATATGTAGCGTCGGACCCCGGGTATATAAGCCAACAGACGCTCAAACCAGCCTATGTGTGGTGTGATTGACTTTACGACGAGTCCTACGTAAACCATCGCGAAAATGGTACCAGGTCCGATGACGTTCCATAGCCAACTGCCGAAAAATATATAACATGCCGTAACGGCAAGTACCACAAGGATGGTGTCGACAAAAATTTTCACTTTGGCAAACGGACGGTTTACTACCTGGCTTATCGCTATGGAAATTCCCTCGCCGGGCATAGTGACCGAGCCGCAACGAATCTCAAAAGCGATGCCTGCGCCCAGGACTGTGCATCCGGCAAATTGAGCTACAGCCTTTGACAGCAATGACGTGCATGCCAGCGGAGACGTAAGATACATGTTGAGGTCAATCAGCCATCCGAAGATGAAACCTATGACAAGCTGAAACAGCTGCATAGGGTCGAATCTGCGCCTGAGAATGAGAATCTGGAGAAATACCAGTATGAAGTTCATCATGATGGTATATCCGCCGATGCTCCACCGAGGCACGTGTGCACCGCTCTCTCCGGCCAACGAAAACACATAGGGGAGCGATGATATGACGCTGCTGCCGAGACACGACCTTACACATAGGGCAATGCCTAATGTCATCATATTCAATGACATCAATAGCAGTAGATGCTGCCATAAAAATGATAAAACTCGTTCCTTACGTGTAGCTGCAAAACTTATGCCCATAGTCTGTAAAATGCCTTAACTCCTGCAAAATTACAAATTATTATCTGAGGGTGGCTCTATAAAGATTGATAATATGCCAATATAATATTCACAAATTTGTGAATCATGAGAACTATTATTATTTTTGTGGCGTAATATTGGTATGATAGTCACTTTTGATAAAGAATACTTGAAGTCCCTCTATACTGACGGACGAACGACTGAAAAGAAGCATCGTTTTCAGCCGGATATTATCAAACGCTATAAACGTTGTATTGATTATCTCAAAGCTGCGGCAAACAAAGAGGCTTTGTTTTTCTTCAATTCTCTTAAATTTGAAGCATTGAAAGGAGATAAGGCCGGAATGTATTCAATCAGGGTCAACGATCAGTACAGGATTGAATTTACGCTGGAAGAGACCTTGGAACAACCGATTTTGACTATTTGTAATATTGTAGAACTCTCAAATCATTATAATTAATATGTTTACTATCGCAAAAACAAAATCTGATATGATTGCTAATAATCTCACCCCGTTTGAGCCTACACATCCGGGAGAGCTTATTAGGGATGAGCTGCAATCCATCGGCATGACGCAATCAAAACTTGCTGAGCGTATAGGTGTTTCTCCATCTTTGCTCAACGAGGTAATCAATGGGAAGCGACCTGTAAACACTGAGCTTGCTTTGTTGCTTGAGGCCTCCATAGGAGTGCCGGCTGATATATGGTTGAATCTCCAAGCTGAGTATAACATGCAGATGGCGAAGTCGGATGCCTCTTTTATGAAACGCCTCGCCTCTATCAGGCGCATAACGGCAGCATTATAATACTGTCTCTTCCAAAAATGTTCAAGATTTCAAGTATATTGATCAGTATATGCCCTTTTCTCTTATTTGCATCAGCCATTGATTCTCCTCAGATTTGAAAAGGAGAAGTGGTTGTAATAACAGTATTTAGAGAGGAAGTGCGTAGATGAAAAGGCCCGGGAGACATCAAGTCGGCCTGGCCTTTTGGTTGGATATTTAACAACCAATCATTTTTGAGGGGTGGGGGTGAGGCGGATGGCTGTGCCGCCGCCCGGGGCGAGGGGTTGGCGCAGACGTGTTTTGGATGAGACAGTAGTGGTGCGGATGCGGTAGGCCTGGGGATTGGTCTTCCAGTCGGCATCGGGTGCATCTTCGTAGATGGTTGCGGTGTATTTCCTTCCTTTGGGGAGGAAACTGAGGTCGATGTGGGCCTCACGTGCATTTTCATCGGTTATGGCAGTCCGTACCTTTTGCGGAGATTGGTAATCCGCTTGGTCTTTGCATCCTCATATACTTTGCTGCGGTCTATTTCAGAGTCAAGCAACGAGTAGAGGCTCTGCAGGTCAGATGGCGTGTGGGCGTTGCTGCGCACGGTTTCATCGCGGTTGCATGCTGTAAGCGGCAGCCACATCAGCAGTATGAGGTGGTATATTTTCATGTGAGATAAGGTTCTTTGCTGTCAGAAATGTAATAATAACGGTTTCAGCGGTATTGACCCTCGGAAAAGGGTTGATGTTTAGTCTATCCGCTTGTAAGGATAAGGCATATTGCGGCAATTCCAATCGTAAAGTTAAATTTTTGTGGTAAAATGTGTTGAGGGCTTGGAAGTGTGGATGTTATTTGCTAACTTTGTATGTGGTAATATACGGTAGTAGCAGATGAAAAGAATTTTACTATCACTTCTTATGGCATTCATGGCGTGTGCGGTCGGCTCCATCAAAGCTGACGGCATCTCTATGTCCGGCCAGAGTAGTAACGGTTCCAATGATGCTCCTATTGCCAGGGTTACGACTGCCAACACCGTGGAGATAGATGCGGATGCGCTTCCTGCGGGAGAATCACGTGTGCAGGTGATAGCTATTACCGGCACGGTGATGTGTGACATGACGGTCAATACCGACAATCTTTCAGGCAACCCCCAGGTGGAAAATCTGCCCAAGGGATACTATCTGGTGCGTGCGCTTCCGTCGGGAAACCGCGCAGGACAGAAGGTAAAGAGCCAGAAAATCGTGGTCAAATGAATTACAGCAGGATGCAGCGCGGTCTGGCGAGGATTACGCAGCATACCATGATATAAGTCACGACTCATATCTGTCATGACTTTATTTTTTATGGACGTGACATATTGTCAATGACCTGATTACAGATACTGACGTATAATTTAAAAAAACATACTACATAATTAACCTAAGCATGAAAATATCACACTTCGGAATTTCATCTCTGACGGCTATGACCCTGTCGATGGCTGCGGTGATGCCATTTCAAGCCAATGCACAATCTTCCATGGATCAACAGTTTGCAACTTTGCCCACTTATGCCGGCGATGATTTGGGAGTTACGGTACACGATGGAGTAACTTCGTTTAAGCTATGGAGTCCTCAGGCTCAGGAAGTGAAACTCAACATATATCCCACAGGGCGTAATTCTGTCCCTGACATGACCATAGGTATGCTCAAGGGCGACAATGGTGTGTGGACTGCCTCTGTGCCTGAGTCGCTGTATGGCAAGTTCTATACATATAATATATATCAGGACGGACGCTGGCGCGGCGAAACTCCCGGTGTATGGGCTAAGAGCGCAGGTCCTAACGGCAAACGTGCGGCCATCATAGATTTCTCACAGACCGATCCCGAAGGGTGGGCTGCCGACAAGGGCCCTGAAACCAAGTCGCCGGTAGATGCTGTGGTGTATGAGATGCACCATCGCGACATGTCGATACATCCGTCAAGCGGCATCGCCAACAAGGGCAAGTTCCTGGCGCTCACAGAGCATGGCACCACTACTCCCACAGGTGAGAAAACCGGCATCGACCACTTGAAGGAGCTGGGCATCACTCATGTGCAGATTCTTCCCTCATATGACTACGGTTCGGTTGACGAGACTAATCTCCCCTCTAACCAGTATAACTGGGGCTATGACCCTCAGAACTATAATGTTCCCGAGGGTAGCTATTCTACCAACCCCTCTGACCCCACGGCGCGTGTCCGTGAGATGAAAGAGATGGTCAAGGCTCTCCACGATGCCGGTATCGGCGTCATCATGGATGTGGTCTATAACCACACTTTCATCAATGAGGGCAGCAATTTTGATCTGACAGCTCCGGGCTATTACTACCGCCACCGTCAGGACGGCTCGTGGAGCGATGCCTCGGGTTGCGGCAATGAGACTGCCAGCGAGCGTCAGCAGATGCGTAATTTCATGCTTAACTCCCTCAAACATTGGGTTAAGGAGTACCATATCGACGGTTTCCGCTTTGACCTCATGGCTATCCATGACATAGAGACCATGAATGAGATAGTGGCTGAACTGCGTAAAATCAATCCCGACATCATCATCTATGGCGAAGGTTGGACTGCCGGTGACTCACCTCTGGCTGCTGACAAGCGTGCCCTTAAGGACAATGTGTACATGATGCCAGGTGTAGGTGTGTTCTCTGACGACATCCGTGATGCCGTCAAGGGTCACTACAGCCGTCAGGATGACCGTGGTTTCGCCACAGGCAAGCCCGGCAATGAAGAAACTGTGAAAATCGGTATCGTAGGTGCTACAGACCATCCGCAGGTTGATTACTCCAAGGGCAACAACTCCAAGAAACCCTATGCTCTCTCTCCGGCCCAGGTGGTCAACTATGTGTCATGCCATGACGACCTCACCCTGACCGATAAGCTTAACAAGTCGATGGGTGACACCACATCTGTTGCCAAGCGTCAGCGTGCAGCCAAGCTCGCCCAGACTATCGTACTTACCTCCCAGGGCATACCTTTCATCTGGTGTGGTGAAGAAATCTTCCGTGACAAGAAGGGCGACCATAATTCCTTTCAGAGTCCTGACTCTATCAATGCCATAGACTGGAACAACAAGCATCTCTATCCTGAGCTGTTTGACTACTACCGTAATCTCATCGCTCTTCGCAAGGCTCATCCGGCTTTCCGTATGAGTGATGCCAAGGAGGTGGCCCGCAACATCAAATTTGACCGTGTCAACGAACCCAACCTGATTTCTTATTCAATCCTCAACAATGCCAACGGTGACAGCTGGCGTGAAATCAAGCTCGTGTTCAATGGCTCTGAGGCTACTCAGACTGTCAATATACCCAAGGGCAACTGGACAGTCATAGCACGTGACGAGCAGATCAATCCCGATGGTCTCGGCACAGCCAAGGGCGGCAAGATGGAAGTAGCTCCTGTCTCGGCTCTTATCCTTGTCCGTGACTGATTGTTATTGGAATATAAATTGATATGTTTTAGACCCTCCCATCAGGGTCTCAAACTGTATTTATACTACAACGAATATGGTAAAGCATTGTTTTTTGACAGCCTGCGTGGCTGCTGTCATGTTGGCGTGTTCGCCGGGCAGACAGGCTAAAGGTGGAGACAATCTGTCATACGAGGCTTTAAAGCAGCGTATCGACAGCATTATTACCGGGAAGCCCGGACAGTTTGGCATTGCGCTCATTGTGGACGGCAGGGATACTGTGACGGTCAACAATAGTGACGATTATCCGCTTATGAGCATGTTTAAGCTCCATGAGGCTATCGGTGTGTGCCACATGTTGGATACGAGAGGCATCGGTCTTGACAGCGTGATGGCTATTGACAGGGCGCAGCTTGACCCGGACACATGGAGCCCGATGCTTAAGGAACATCGATCTCGGAAAATCTCTCAGCCGATAGGCCGGCTTATCGACTATACATTGATAGACAGCGACAACAATGCGAGCAATCTGCTCTTTGATTCAATCGCATCTGTGGCTTATGCTGACAGCCTTGTGGATGCTTTGATACCCGGGCGAGGTTTCAGGCTCATATGGAGGGAGTCGGATATGAAAGCTGACCATCGGAGGGCTTATGACAACGTGACTTCACCGTTGGCCTATGCTTCACTTGTCAGCAGGGTATTCACTGACAGCATTGTGAGCGAGGAGAAACAGAACCATATCAAGAATGCAATGTTGCGCTGCAATACTGGCATGTCGCGTCTGGCTGCGCCTCTTGTATCGGAGAAGGGCGTGATGTTCGGCCACCGCACCGGGTCAGGCTATGTCAACGAGCGAGGAGAGATTGTGGCTGTCAATGACGGCGGCTTCGTGACTTTGCCATCCGGGAAGTCATATGCAATAGTAGTCCTTGTCAAAGATTATGCCGGGCCGCAGGAAGATGCCGAAGCCGTCATGGCGGAAATCTCAAAGGCCGTCTATGATTACATCACCAAATGATGGCAGACGGTCAGTATATAGAAGAGTTATAGAATCTTTTCAAGCAACACGAGGTCTACGGAGCCATGACCGCCAAAGAAATCGGCTTTGACGATGCCTATCTCTGAGAATCCGAATCGCGGATAAAAACGTCGGGCTCGAGCATTGCAAGCCTGTGTGTCTATCCGCAACGCTTTGCAACCGAGGGAACGTCCCATTGAGATATAGTATTCCACAAGCGCGTTTCCATAGCCCTTGTGTGGATAATCCGGGTCAATGACGAGCGTATGCAGCACGAGAATATCTTCGTCAGCTGCCCGGAGCTTCCATTGCCCCAGCGCATATTCAGGCAGCTGTGTCTTGTTGATGATGGCAGCACCGCGTATGTCGCCATCATGCTCCAACACATATAGATGACCGTTGCGTAGTGCGTTTGTAGCAGTGGCACGTGTCGGATATACACCACGTTTCCACCCTATGACGCATCTCCCGGCCTCTTCGCTTGTGTGAAGCGCATCATATATTCTTTCAATCGCATCCAAATCTGATGCCGTAGCTTTGCGTACCATTGGCAATAAATTTTAATGGTGTAAAGTTACCGATAAATTTTGTCCTATCAGGGTAGTTTTGAACTTTATCGCAGAATCATTGATAATGGACTAAATTGGCACAGGCTTGCAATGGCTGGCTCTTGGAAAATTACGGGAATATGGCTAATTTTACGAAAACGCAAAATAACCCACAATGAGAAAAACGGTAATATCGCTTTTTGCGTGATAATCTCCGTATTAGTTTATAACTTTATGAATGTGTGACGATATGGCAAAAAATATTTTGGTGGCACTGATGATGTGTCTGGCATCTTTAGGCGTTTCTGCGGCTGATAGGGTTACGGAAGTATATGATGTGGTGGGAACGGATACTTTGCGGCTTGATTTTTACAGGGCGCAGTCTGATACGCTTGCACCGGCCATGATATTTGCTTTCGGCGGAGGGTTCAAGGGCGGTCAGCGCGACCATGAATCTTTCATGCCCATGTTTGAATATCTGACACGTAATGGCATATCTGTAGTGTCTGTTGACTATCGGACTATGCTTGGCCGCGTCTCGGCTGCCGACATGATGTCGCCTGAAGGGTTCAAGTCAAATCTGATTGCGGCTATTGACACCGCTGTTACAGATTTTATTTCTGCAACGGCTTATGTCGTGAATAGAAAAGCCAGGGAGTGGGAGATTGACCCCGGGAAGATATTTGCTTGTGGCTCGAGTGCCGGCGCGATTACAGTGTTGCAGACTGAATATGACATATGCAACGGTGATGAGGCTTTTCTGACTTCATACGCATTGCCTGAATCGTTTAACTATGCCGGAGTGATAGCAATGGCCGGGGCGATATGCTCCCAAGGCTCACCACGGTGGGGCACAACTCCATGTCCGCTGTTGATGTTTCATGGTGATGCCGATGCGATAGTGCCTTTTGATCAGGCAGTCCTCGGAGATTTCGGCCTTTGGGGCTCCAATGCCGTCAGCACGGGATTGGCGGAGGGCGGTATTCCACACCGTTTCCATCGGGTCAACGGCGCCTCGCATGAAGTTTCCGGGACTCCGATGTCACGCTATTGCGGTGAAATATATGATTTCATAAAATCAGTCTGCCGCAACGAAGAAAAAAGCATAGTGAATACCACGGAGTACATACCCGGCCAGCCTCCCTACAAGACTGATTTTACCATCATCGACTATATCAAAGCCAACATGTGACCCGCCACATAAATCTCCAGAGAGGTAAAAATCGGCTGAGTTTTTGAAAAGTGGTAAAAAGAGCGTATATTTGTCATCGTTTTTACGGCGGTATCGCCGTCACCAAGGTAGCTCGAATGGTGGAATGGTAGACACGAGGGACTTAAAATCCCTTGACCATTGCGGTTGTGCGGGTTCGAGTCCCGCTTCGAGCACTGTCAATATTACTTTTTCCAAATTCCCGGGTTTGCCAAGGCATATATCCGGGAATCTTGTTTTGTCCTCTACATCCTCTCACTGAATCGTCTATATGGCTGAAGAATTGAAGAAATCATCACAGATTGACATGCTCCACGGGCCGCTATGGGGCAAAATCTTCATGTTCACGGTGCCGTTGATAGCGAGCGGCATCTTGCAGCAGTCATTCAACGCTGTTGACGTGGCCATGATAGGACGATATTCTACGAGCCAGGCCATAGCGGCAGTGGGAAGCAACGGCCCCATCATCAGCATACTTGTCAATCTGTTTCTCGGCATAGCGGTCGGAGCCAATGTGGTGATTGCCAATTATCTCGGACACCGTGACCTCAATGCTGTCAGGCGTTCCATCTCCACCGTGGCCGTGATAGCGGTGCTTTCGGGATTGTTGCTGCTGGGGCTGGGCGTGTGTCTTGCGCGTCCGATATTGGAGGCGATGAGTGCTCCGCCCGATGTGATAGATCTGGCCACCACGTATCTGCGTATATATTTCTGTGGCATGCCGTTTGCCATGATATATAATTTCGGCTCTGCAATCATGCGCAGTATAGGTGATACTAAACTGCCATTTTACTCCCTGCTCGTAGCCACGGTGTGTAACTTTGTGCTTGACTGGCTGTTTGTCGCTGTGTTTGATTTCGGGGTCGACGGTGTGGCATGGGCCACCGTCATTTCCAATGGCGTCAATGCCGCGATAATAGTGTACTTCCTCACTCGCGAGCCTGAACCTGTGACACTGCATCTCGGGCATTGGGTACTGCATAGGTCCGACTTCCGTAAGATGCTCCGTATCGGCATACCTGCCGGATTACAGGGTATGGTGTTCTCGATTTCCAACATATTCATACAATCGGCCATCAACAAATTCGGCTCTGACGCTATAGCCGGCAGTGCGGCGGCTCTGACCTACGAGGTGTATTGCTATTATATCATAGCCGGTTTCTGTGCCGCTACCATAGCGTTTACCGGGCAGAATTACGGAGCCGGTAATGTGGAGCGGTGCCGTAAGGTGGTGCGCATCTGCATGACCTACAGCGTAGTGTTGTGTGGGGTCGCCAATCTGCTTATCGTGTGGCAAGGTACCGCCTGTCTTGGTGTGTTTTCAAGCGACCCCGAGGTGGTGAAGTACGGTCTGATGCGTTTCCATACGGTGCTGATGCTTCAGTGCATGGCCAGTAGCTACGAGGTTTCGGGGTCGTATATGCGAGCTCTCGGCTACTCTATGACTCCTATGGTGCTGACCATATTCGGCACATGTGTGCTGCGCCTGATGTGGATATACACTTATGCAGCCTGGCATCCGTCATTTGACGTGTTGATGAGCATCTATCCCATAACGTGGACCATTACAGGTGTGATGGTGATAACCGCTGCCCTGATAGTGCAGCGTAGAGCATTCAGGAAGTTGCAGCCGGTCAGTTGAGCGACGGATTTTTAGGATGGAGCAGCCACTGCTTGTATTCCTTGCCCAGCAGACGCACTGTCTTGTGCCAGTAAGCATCTTCGCTTCCTGTCAGAGCCTCCTCGGCCGAGAGGACCGACGGGCTGACAGCCCAGACATTTTCCATGCACTCTTTTTCAAGCTGCTTGGGCTCCCATCCGCTGTAGCCTATGAAGAATCGGAGGCGTCCGTCTAGCGGATAGCCTGAATTGACGTAATCGGTGATTGTGGCGAAATCACGGCCTATATACAGTCCGTCGCTCACCTCTATGTCGTCAGGAAACAGATGGCCGAGAGCATGGATGAAAAATATACGGTCAGAAGCCACCGGCCCTCCGCAGAATACAGGCACCGGGTCCTCTCGCTTGATGGCCGGCAAAACGTCCTGTAGCTTTGTGCCGGTGATTACATTGTTCATGACCACACCCATGGCTCCGTCCTCGCGTGAATAGTCCACCAGCGAGATAACCGAGTGGTTGAAATACCCTTCGCGCAGAAAAGGCTCGGCCACAAGGATATTGCCCGGGAAAATGTCGCGGTGCACTACCTTGATGTCAAATATGCCATGGTCATTGATTCGTTTCATTGTCCGTCAGCTATCATGTTAAGAAATTCATCTTCATTGATGACGGGCACACCGAGCGACCGGGCTTTTTCCAATTTGGCAGGCCCCATGTTGTCGCCGGCGAGGATGAACGATGTCTTTTTGGAAACAGACCCTGCGTTCTTGCCTCCATGCCGTTCGATCATGTCCTTGTATTCGTCACGTGAGTGTCGGGTGAATGTGCCTGAGATGACCACTGTCTTGCCCGTAAGCTGGTCGCCCGAGGAAAGGCCTTCCTGCTCTGTGACCGACATCTGCAGCCCGGCTTTGCGTAGACGCTCCACATTGTCGCGGTTGGCAGGCTGGCTGAAATAATCTATGATGCTGTTGGCTATGCGTGGACCCACATCTTCTATTTCTGTCAGCTGTTCGGCTGAGAGGGACATCAGTGCGTCTATGCTTTTGACGCTTTTTGCAAGCCGCTTTGATACGGTTTCGCCACAAAACGGTATGGACAGCGCATATAACACGCGCTCAAAAGGAACATCTACAGTGGCGCGTATGCCGTCGATTATGCGTTCGGCACTGCGGCGTCCGGTATGCTCGAGCTTCATCAGTTGCTCGGCAGTGAGGTCATAGAGGTCGGCCGGGACTCTGACAAGTCCGGCGTCATACAGGAGCTCCACGGTCTCCTCGCCGATGCCGTCGATATCCATCATGCGGCGACCGGCAAAATGTTCGATGCGTCCCTTGAGCTGTGGAGGACATCCCCATCGGTTGGGACACATCCATGCAGCTTCGCCGTCTTCGCGGATGAGCGGTGTGCCGCATGCCGGACAATGGGTGACAAACCTTACCGGGTCAGCTCCCGGTTTGCGGCCGTTCTCGTCAACTCCGGTTATCTTCGGTATGATTTCGCCGCCCTTTTCCACATAGAGCATGTCATGCTCATGGATGTCAAGGGTGCGTATGATGTCTTCGTTGTGTAGTGAAGCTCGCTTCACTATCGTGCCTGAGAGCAACACGGGTTCAAGATTGGCCACAGGTGTCACTATGCCCATTCGCCCCACTTCAAATGATACGAAACGTAGCTCGGTCAATGCGCGTTCGGCTTGGAATTTGTAGGCTATGGCCCACCGCGGCGACTTGGCTCGGTAGCCGAGATTGAGCTGCTGGCGTAGAGAATTTACCTTGAATACAAGGCCGTCCGTAGCCACAGGCAGCTCTTTACGGGCTACGTCCCAATGCTTTATGAAGGCATCCACTTCGTCAGTGGTCTCTAACGGCTTCATTATGTCGCTGACCTTGAATCCCCACTGTCGTGCAGCCATTATATTGTCATAGTGGTTGTCATAGGGGAGGTCTTCGGAGAGTATATAGTAGAAGTAGGCATCCAGTCCGCGTCGGGCTACTTCGGCGGAGTTCTGCAGTTTGAGAGTTCCCGATGCGGCATTACGAGGGTTGGCAAATAGAGGCTCTTCGTTAAACTCACGCTCTGCGTTCAGACGGTCAAATTCCTTCCACGGAAGCAGTATCTCGCCGCGTATCTCAAATCGGCTGGGCCATCCGCTGCCTCTCAGCGACAGGGGTATGCTGCGTATGGTGCGGACATTGTCGGTGACCACATCGCCTTTCTCGCCGTCGCCTCGGGTGACAGCTCTGACAAGCCGGCCTTCTTCATAAATCAGAGAGATGGAGGTACCGTCATATTTCATTTCGCCCACTATGGTGACTTTCTCGCCGTTGAGGTCTTTCTGGGCGCGTCTGACGAAGTCATCTACCTCTTCCACGGTATAGGTGTTGCTCAGGGAGAGCATCGGGTAGATGTGGGCAGCCTGGGTGAAACCCTTGGTGATGTCACTGCCCACGCGCCGTGTGGGGCTGTTGGGGTCGTCAAATTGTGGATACTCCTGTTCGAGCCGCTCAAGCTCTTTGAGCTTCTGGTCAAAGTCGTAGTCGGAGATGGTCGGACTGTTGAGCACATAGTAGTTATGGTTATGCTCATCGAGTTCGGCGCGTAGCGATGATATGCGTGAGAGTGCCTCTTCGGGGGTCATTTTCGTGATATTTTGCCGTCGTTGGTGATGGTTAGTGGTGAGTCGGGGAAATCCTCGTGTGACAGCCGGGCCATGTGTGCGGCTACGCTATTGGTGGTGTCTTTGCGAGGTCCGATGCCTCTTTGCTGTATGAAGGAGTGAATCTGTCCGTTGACAAACCGTCCGTCAGGGCCTACTGTCACCGTCACTACGGGAGCATAGCCGTTGATGCCTTTGAGGTTGACGCGGTAGGGGGTGACGAAGTTGCCCAGGGAGTAGATGATAAGGCGGTCGTTATAGAGCTCCAGGCCGCGTGTGACATGTGGCCCGTGGCCATAAACCACATCGGCTCCGGCATCTATGGCGCGGTGGGTGAATTTGCGCAGGTCGCCTCTGTCCTCCCCGAAGCATTGCTCCATGCCGGCAGGGACATGTGAGAATTTGGCTCCCTCACCGCCGCCGTGAAATGACACCACCGCTATGTCGGCGCGTCGTTTGAGGTCTTTGACCACCCGGTCCACCTCCTCCATGTCGAGGATGCTGAGGGTGCCTTTGTTGTGGCCGAAGGCGGCAAATCCTATCTTCTTGCCGTTGCGCTCTATGATGGCCGTCTCGCATCGGTCACGCAGGCCGGCGAACGCTATTCCTGACCGGCGCAAGGTGTTTTCGGTGGAACGCACACCTTCGGGTCCGAAATCATTGATATGGTTGTTGGCTATCGACATGAAATCGATGCCGGCATTGACGAGGTTGGATGCGTAGGAGGTGGGGGTGCGGAAGGCGTAACAAAGTTTCGGATCGCCGCATCGTTTGACTGTCCCGCCGCGGTCAAGCAGCGTGCCTTCGTTATTTGACGCAGCTATGTCGGCTTTTGACAATACGTCGCTTACATCTTTAAACAGGTCCTTGCCATCGTTGGCCGGCAGATAAGAGACTCCGTCCTCGGGAAATGTAGTGCCCTGCATTATATCGCCGGCAAAGGCAAATGTCACGCCTCTGCCTGATGGAGCCGTAGCGGCGGTTACAGGTTGCGCTGCATTGATTGTGACGCAGCAGCAAGCCGCAGCCACGAGTAATGAAAGGAATATTTTAAGTCGTCGGGGTGACGGAGCCATGTCTGTCATAAATGTTGTTGGAGAGTAGATTAGTAACAAATATCCCCGGCCCAATGGTTTTATCGAGCCGGGGAATATTATTTATTCCGTTGACGTGTTATTTTTTGAAATAACGGTCAAAGAGGCCCTTGAATCCGCGTCCATGACGGGCTTCGTCCTTGGCCATCTCATGTACGGTGTCGTGTATCGCGTCGAGATTGAGCTCTTTGGCGCGGCGTGCGATGCGCATCTTGTCTTCGCAGGCACCTGACTCGGCGTTCATGCGCTTCTCGAGGTTGGTCTTGGTGTCCCAGACCACATCGCCGAGGAGTTCGGCAAACTTTGAAGCGTGTTCGGCTTCTTCCCATGCGTAACGCTTGAATGCTTCTGCGATTTCGGGGTAGCCTTCACGGTCAGCCTGACGTGACATGGCCAGATACATGCCTACTTCGGTGCATTCGCCGTTGAAGTGTGCATTGAGGTCGGCAATCATTTCGTCGTCGCAACCCTTGGCCACGCCGATTTCATGTTCTGTCACAAAATTGAGGGTATCTTCTACGAGTTCCTTGAACTTGCTTGCAGGTACTTTGCACTGGGGGCAGCGTTCGGGAGCTTCGTCACCTTCGTGTACATAGCCACAGACGGTGCATATCCATTTCTTTTTCATAAAGATAACAATTGGGTTTTATTACGTTAGTGATAATAGTTTCAGATTTCATTGAGACCGATTTGACATCGGGGCGCAATGTCTGTTACTTCATATGCAAAAGTAGTTATTTCGTATGATTGATGCAATATGCTTGAGTTTAATATTGCATAACGGATGCTTAATTATTGCAAATGCACCGTGAAGGTTATAAAAACGACCTCTGAATGCTTTATAAAAAGCAAGCCGGAGCCGCGGCATATCCACATATGCGTCGGCTCCGGCTGGAATTGGTAGTGGCAGAGGGTGGGATGGTTATTTAACTATCTCGACCCTTGCGCTTGCAAATACGTTGATGTCAAGCTTGTTGGCTATCATCTTGATAGCTTTGGCTGCTTTGACTGATACGCCGGCCTCGTTAAGCATTGGCGAAACGGCGGCTATACCGAAAGCTCCGGGCATCACTGCTACCATAGCACCGCTACGGCTGCTTTTTGCAGGTATGCCGGCTCCCATAAGCCATGGCTTGGACATCTTGTGGGGACCTTTGGCGGCCATGAGTGCCACTATGTTCTGGGCGAACTTGCCGTCAAACACTTCCTGACCGTTTGTCGGGTTCACGCCGTCAGAAGCTATCGTGGCTCCCATTGTAGCGAGCTGGAGTGCCGATGCCTTCATGGATACAGCCTTGATGTATGTATCAATGGCTATCGGGGCATCGTCATAGAGATAATATCCGCTTGTGGCAATGGTATCTTCGACATTGGCATCTATGGCCTGTTGTTTGAGCGATTCATACAGCTTGTCATCAAGCTCCGGCGCACTGCCCATCAGCTTGACCATGCGGTCAGAGAGAATCTCCCATTTGCCGTCGGCATCGCCGGTGGGCTGGATGGCGCTTATGGCACGTAGGCCGTGGGCACTGAAAGGTATGTCAGGTTTCTGGCTCTTGCCCTTGGCATTGCATGCACAAGGACACTGGCCTGATTTCTGTATGATTTCGTCAGGGGTCATCTGGCTGAGCAGACATGAGGAGATGGGTATCTTGGCTATGGAGCCGAGCGATGTCTTGCAATCGGTAGTGCCGGCAGTGATTACGGAGCCGTCTGTGAGCACTACGGCTATGCCGAAGCATCCGTCAGTGCATCCGCAGCTGTTATAAGTGGTGTCGGGGGTTCCCTCATTGTCGTTTTTTAATTGCTCATAGGCTTCATTGACTGCTGATCTGAGATCGTCAAATTTAATCTTGCGTGTCATATACTTAAATTTTATGGTCCTGTTATTAAACACCCTCTTAGTGTCTGTAATCCTTGTATCATTGATACATAGGATAAACAGACCACCATCGCAAGTAGTTCAGGCTGCTTTAATTATAGGAAGTTAAAATGAGCAAAATATCCCTGCGACATGCCGGCTTAAAACATTTTTAGAATTTGACGTGTTTATTTATCATATCGGTGAAGCTGGCGCTTTACACATACA
This sequence comes from uncultured Bacteroidales bacterium, assembly GCA_900539915.1. GTDB lineage: Bacteria > Bacteroidota > Bacteroidia > Bacteroidales > Muribaculaceae > Amulumruptor. The sequence goes on from UQDU01000028.1 coordinate 17,842, forward strand.
TAATGTATTTCAAATGAATCACTACGCTGTCCGACGGTTTCTTACTGTCATGCTCCTGATAACTCCGTATCTCCTGTCACATGCCGGAGAGGGGAGAGGTGTCATAAGCAATCTTAACGATACATTGCCTTCGCGATGGGTCTATAACGAACATTTTGACCAGACCATCCCCACGGATGACGGATGGTGGAAGAAGTTCAATGACCCTTTGCTTGACTCGCTTATATCTATCGGTGTAAACAATAACTACAATGTGCTTATGGCGGCGCGCCGCATGGAGATGGCCCGGCTGAGAATGCTGGAGGCCCGTTCGGCCTATTTCCCTGCATTTGATCTTGATGCCGGGTGGACCAAGGCGCGTAATTCGGGCGCGGTGTCGTCGCCTGTCATGCCGGCGACTGATGAAAGCTATTTCTCTGCCGGTATAAATATGAGATGGCAGATAGACATATTCGGCAAGATTACGAGCGGTGTCAAGGCCAAGAAAGCGGCATGGGAAGCGTCACGTGCCGAATATGCCGGTGCCATGGTGAGCCTCTGTGGTGAGATCGCCACTGCCTATTTCCAGCTTCGGGTGCTTCAGGCAGAGGAATCTGTGGCCAACGAACACCTGCTGTCACAGGAGAAGGTGGTCAAGATTACGGAGGCTCGTTTTGAGTGCGGCCTCGCTTCCTTGCTTGATGTCAGCCAGGCGCGCACGGTGTATCATTCTACCAAAGCCACTCTGCCGGCTTTGACGGCTGGTATTAATACGTCGCTCAATGCCATAGCGGTGCTTCTGGCAGTCACACCCGATTATGCCCGTCAGCTGCTCAGCAAGCCGCGTCCTTTGCCGTCATACCTGCAGATGGTCGCTACGGGTATCCCTATGGATTTGCTGCGACGTCGCCCCGACATAGTATCGGCGGAAAAGGAGCTTGCTGCATATGCCGCTGAATTGGGCATCGCGAAGAAGGATTTCCTGCCTACTCTGACTCTTGACGGCTCTATAGGAACTTCCGCACATAATATAGGCGACCTGTTCAGTAAGGAATCGTTTACGTATTCCATCGCGCCTACGCTCTCATGGACCATATTTGACGGTATGGAGCGCAAATATAATGTGGCGGTAGCTCAGGAAAATATGCAGCTCGGCATCGAGAATTATAATCTGACGGTGCTTAATGCACTCAAGGAGGTTGATAACGCCATGGTCAATTATGTGCAAACTGTCAATCAGATCAGCGAGCTCAACATGGTGGTTGAAGAAAGCCAGCGGTCTCTTGACCTGTCGCTTGACCTGTATAAGAAGGGCCTGTCTTCATTTACCAACGTGGTGGATGCGCAGCTTAATTATCTCGCCTATACCAATGGCGTCATAGTGGCGCAGGGCAATGCTCTGAAAGATCTCGTCAATCTATATGAGGCTCTCGGCGGTGGCTGGGAGGTCTCTTTCTAATCAAAACATACTTACTCAAACAGATAAAACACTTATAAGCGATGAAAATCTATCAGGCATATCGCTGTTCACTGATATGTATGGCAGCTCTGGCGATGATGATGTCATCATGCCATAAAAAGTCATCGGCCGATTCAGATGCCGAATTGCCGGTCGCTGTGGCTCTTCCCGAGGTTGATACGGTCACTTTGGCAAAGACATATCCGGGTTATCTACAGGCGCACAGCATGGTGCAGCTGGTGGCGAGGGTCAACGGTTATCTACGCACCAAAAACTACGTTTCCGGACAGTTTGTCAACAAGGGACAGCTGCTTTTCACTATCGAGGATACACAGTATCGCGATGCTCTGGTTCAAGCCGAGGCACAGCTTGCCACGGCACGGGCCACGTATGAGTATAACAAAAACAACTACGAGGCCATGAAGAAGGCCCTTGAGAGCGATGCGGTGGCACGTATATCCGTGATACAGGCCGAGAGCGATATGAAAAATTCACTTGCTGCCATACATAATGCCGAAGCTGCGGTGCAGAGTGCGAGGACTAACCTCAGCTACTGCACGGTGAGGGCTCCGATCAACGGTCATGTCACGGCATCAGGCCCTGACATTGGTGCCTATCTGGCAGGAGCCGGAAGCCCTGTCACTCTTGCCACGATATATGACGACAGCAGCATGGGAGCGGTGTTTAATATCGAAGATACGCAGTTTATGCGCATGATGGATCATAAAGGCGACGGACATGAACTGGATTATGCGCGTATCCCGGTGACGTTTGAGGATACGCTGCCTCACCATTATACTGCAAAGCTCACTTATATTTCGCCTGAGATAGACAAATCGACAGGTACATTGCTGCTTAAAGCCGAACTTGACAATCCTTACGGCGAGCTTAAAGACGGCATGTATGCCAATATCACTCTCCCTTATGCCATCGTTCCTGATGCCGTCCTTGTCAAGGATGCTTCTATCAGTACCGACCAGGCCGGGAAATATGTCTATGTGGTCAATGACAGCAACAAGATTGTCTATACTCCTGTGACAGTGGGCGACCTGGTCCGCGACTCTATGCGTGTGGTTACCCACGGACTTACTCCACAGTCGCGCTATGTTACCCAGGCGCTCCTCAAGGTGCGTGACGGAATGACGGTTAAACCTATCCAGCAGAAATAAGCGATGTTTTCAAAATTCTTTATCGAAAGACCGATTTTTGCCACGGTCATTGCCATCCTGATGGTGCTGGTCGGCCTTCTGACTGTCAAGTCTCTGCCTGTGGCGCAGTTTCCTGACATCACGCCTCCAACCATCATGGTCAGTGCGACCTATCCGGGTGCCGATGCCAAGACGGTGGCCGAGACTGTGGGTGTGCCTATAGAGGAGCAGGTCAACGGTGTGGAAAACATGATGTACATGAGTTCTACATCGTCGAGTGACGGTTCCTATATGCTGACCATTACATTTGAAGTCGGTACTGACATAGACATGGCGACTGTCAAGGTGCAAAACCGTGTGTCGCTTGCCGAGCCGCAGCTTCCTGCTGCAGTGCAGCAGCAGGGGGTCGATGTCATGTCTCGGTCTTCTGACCAGATATTGTTTATAGCCATCGAGGGTGATTCCATCCATAATTACGATGGCCTCTATCTGACAAATTATGCCCAGCTCAACATCGTCGACGAGCTTGCTCGTGTCGACGGAGTGGGAGAGGTCAGTGTGTTTGGTGCCGGTGACTACAGTATGCGCATATGGCTTGACCCTGACAAGATGCGCATACGCGAGGTGACCGCCGATGAGGTGCGTCAGGCTATCGAGGCGCAGAATCTGGAGGTGTCGGCAGGTGCTGTGGGTGCTCCTCCTATCCATGGCGATGCGGCATTTCAGTACACGCTGACGAGCCGTGGACGTCTGGTGACGCCTGAGGAGTTCGGTAATATCATCATCCGCAACAACCCTGACGGAGGTCTGCTGCGTCTGAGTGACATCGCTACGGTTGACCTTGGAAGCCAGAGCTACAGCACTACCTCCACGGTCAATTCCAAACAGGCCGGTCTGCTCGGAGTGGCTCAGCTCCCGGGAGCTAATGCACTGAAGGTGGCCAACGACTGTCTGGACCGACTCAATGAGCTGGCCCAGTATTTTCCGCCGGGTGTGCGCTACCGCGTCATCCTCAACACTACAGATTTTGTGACCGAATCCATTGATGAACTGGTGGTGACTTTTGTCGAGACCACGCTGATTGTCATGCTCGTCATACTCATCTTCCTGCAAAACTGGCGCACGGTCATCATACCTATGCTGACCATACCGGTGTCGCTGATTGCGACATTCGCAGTGATGAAGCTAATGGGCTTCACACTCAATACTCTGACGCTTTTCGGCCTTGTGCTTGCCATTGCCATCGTGGTGGACGATGCCATCGTGGTGGTGGAGGACTGTGCCCGTATTGTGGACGAGGGGAAGATGTCGGTTAAGCAGGCTACAGAGAAGGCGATGAACGAACTTACCGGCCCCATCGTGGGCGAGGTGCTCGTATTGCTCTCGGTTTTTATCCCTACGGCGTTTATTTCCGGCATCACAGGACAGCTTTACAAACAGTTTGCCCTGACTATCGCAGTGTCTACGGCGTTCTCTGGCTTCAATGCGCTGACGTTTACGCCGGCCATGTGCGCCTTGTTTCTGAAACCGCGCAAGCCGGCTACGTTCTGCGTCTACCGCTGGTTTAATAAGGGTTATGCCAAAGTATGGCAGGGATATACCAATATCGTAGGCAGCCTGTTGCGCAAACCGGCTATGGCTATCGGCCTGTATCTCGTACTTTGCTTCCTCGCGTTCTGGGGCTTTATCAAGTGGCCGACGAGCTACGTGCCGAGCGAGGACATGGGCTATTTCCTGACATCGGTGCAGCTTCCTACAGGTGCGTCGCTTGACCGCACGGAGAAGGTCATGGCGCAGATTTCATCGGAGATGCAGAAACTTGACGGTGTCAAGGATGTCATGGCTATCTCGGGCATGTCGATGATGGGCGGCGGCAATGGCAGCAATTCAGGCTCCATATTTGTGGTGCTTGAACCGTGGAAAGACCGCAAGGGCAAGGATTTGAGTGTGGACGGCATCATCAAGAAAGTATCCGAAATCACGGCTACGCTCCAGGAACCGGTGGTGTTTGCGGTCAATCCTCCGGCCATCCCCGGCCTGGGGCTGACATCGGGCTTGCAGATGCAGCTTCTTGACATACAGAATCGTGGCACCGAAGCTCTGAAAAACGCTATTGACAAACTGAGTCTGGCGGCCCACGCCGATCCGCGCATAGAGCAGCTTAACTCGTTCTATCAAGGAGGAGTGCCGCAATATACGCTTCATATCAATCGTGACAAGGTGGAGATGCAGGGTTTGTCGCTCTCGCAGGTGTTCTCGGTTCTGTCGGCGTTTATGGGCGGCAGCTATGTCAATGACTTTGTGGAATTTGGCCGTGTTTATCAGGTCAATATAGCCGGTCAGCCCTCGGCTACCGGCAATGTCAACGATGTGCTCAAGCTGAGCGTCCGCAACAGTGGCGGTGATATGGTGCCGTTCTCATCGTTCACATCCATAGAGCCGTCGATGGGTGCACCGTCGGTCGACCGCTACAACATGTACACTACAGCTTCTCTGACGGCCATACCTGCCCATGGTGTAAGTTCCAAAGAGGGCATTGACCTCATGGAGCAGCTCGTGAAAGAGCAGCTCGGCAATGACTACTCATATGCCTGGACAGGCGAAGCATATCAGGAAACGCAGTCAGGCACGACTATCACGATGGTGCTTCTGTTTGCGGTAATCATAACCATACTCGTGCTCGCTGCCCAGTATGAAAGCTGGACTGACCCGGTGGCAGTGGTGATTTCGATGCCTACAGCCATCCTCGGCACGGTGCTCGGATGTATATTGATGTCGCAGAGCATATCCATCTACACCCAGATCGGTATCATACTCCTCTTGGGCCTTTCAGCTAAAAATGCCATCCTCATTGTGGAGTATGCTATAGACTACCGCAAGGCCGGCCTTGACATACGCAAAGCGGCCATGGATGCCGGGCGTGTGCGTTTCCGCCCAATCATGATGACGGCTCTGGCGTTTGTGTTCGGAGTCATGCCGATGCTTTTCGCCACCGGAGCCGGTGCAGCCAGCCGTCTCTCGTTGGGTACCGCCGTTGTCTTCGGCATGGCCGTCAACGCCATCGTCGGCACACTGTTTGTCCCCAACTTCTGGGAACTCCTTGAGCGATTCCGCGAAAAATATCTCGCACGGCTATTCCCCTCCGACGATGCGCCCAAGCCTCCGGCCAATCCCGAAGATGACGGCTCCGCCGCCGTATGATATATCCCGAAAATTCACTCAAATAGAATCCAAGGCCGTCAGCAGAAGTGAAACTGACGGCCTTTTTTTGTCGCCAACATCTGCCGCCGTTTGCCGAGAGATGCAGCACGTTATGATATTGCGTAAAGCCTTCCATGAAAATAGTCACAAAGTTTGTCGCAAAAAAAAATCTCAAAAAATTGCGAGAAAGTTTTGCAGAATTAAGAAAAGTGCTTAACTTTGCAGACGTCAAAACGAAATGACACCCACCTTGCCTTGTGGTGTAATGGTAGCACGTCGGATTCTGGTTCCGCCTGTGAGGGTTCGAATCCTTCCAAGGCAACTCAAAGAAAGAGCTAAGTCACTTTTGGACGCAGCTCTTTCTCCTTTTTTCACCCTCCGCGCGAACGTTAAAAATCGCGCGGTGTGAGTAAGTATGAAACACAAGGGTCGGCGTCAGTAGAAAATCCGTGGCCGTGGAACAGGAAGTGGCCGTGGGACAGGAAAGGAAATGGCAGCCAAAGCGAGGCCTTCAAGCTCACCGCCGAGGAACAATAAAGAAGATTTGAGGAAATAGTGCACCGATTAGGCGACGAAATAAATCCCTAATCCCTGTCTTTTCTTTTGTTTAAGAAGGTGATTTCAGTTTTGAACAGCGGCGCGTCAAAGTCAAATTTCACGGCATAGCGGATAATTCCGACAACGAGAATGATGCCCAAAATTAAAATGATGATACCTAATATGTTACCTATTATTGCCATTTAGTTTGGGGTTATATTGCAAATATAACAAAATAACAGCGTCTTTACAAAAATCCGCTGTTATTTGTCGTCCGGTTTTTATTGTAGATTTGCGATGCTAAATCTTATTCGTGAATGACAATCTTAACATCCCGGCTGCCGTTTAGAGGGGGGCCGGGATGGGGTGGGGTCAGTCGTCATCGTCGTGGTGGTGGCGCTTGTGGTGTTTTTTCATCTCCTTTTTGTAGTGCTTGTAGGCCTTTTTGTAGGCTTTTTTGCTTGCTTTGTGGAGGTCTTCCATGTAGTCTTCGTAATCGTCATAGTAATCGTCGTCTACATAGACCATTGCCGGGGGGGGCATAATAGGGGGCGTAATATGCGCCGTGATGCAGCTCTTTGTAGTAGGCTTTGCGTGCCTTTTTGACGGCTTTGTAGTAGCGGCGCGGAGAGGGGGGCATGACATAGCCGGGGCGCAACGGCACTACTACCGGCGCAGGTGCTACGACTACGGGTGCCGGAAGTGCGGGGATGAAGTTGGAAACGTGGAGGTTGATGCCGTCAGTTCCGGCATCTATTGAATAGAACTGGGCAGAGGCACCAGCTGAGGCCACTCCGATGATGGTGGCAGTGAGAAGTATCTGTCGTACCATAACGTGATGTGTTTTCTTCTATAACACATCTTGGTCGTCAATGGTTGAAGTTGTGGCGTCGTCATCGTCGGTTTGGTCGCTGTTTTCATATTCTTCCATGATGCGTCGGGCTGTGCGAGATATGGCTTCTTCGTGTCCCGTCAACGCTGCGAACGGGGCGAATTGCGCTGCCCGTGCTGCCAGCGGCATGGGCAGGTGTGTGCGGCTGACGTGTCGTGGCCGATTGATTATGTCGTCATAGCGGTTCATGCTTTGTGTCCTCCTATCTGTGTGTTGCGGTCACGCTGTGTGGCTCCGTCGGCGTAATTGAGGCCGCGGAGTATGGCGTTTTTCCCGAACATTTTCTTGATATGCAGCACTGCTTCCTGGCGGCGCCGCTCTTTGTCCAATTCCTGTCGCTGCGATTCCCTCTGCCGGTTAAGCAGTTCGTAGTCGGTAAATAATTCCAGCTGCTCGGATTTGAATGGCCGCTGCATGGCTTCGTTTTCGCTAATGAGATGATTGATGGAGAGAGACAGCCGTCTGACGAGCAAGTCGGGATGCACGATGCGGTCAAACAGGCTGCCTACGGCATCTGACAGAATGCGGCCCGAAGAGGTGGGCGATGACAGGTTGGCTGTGCCGTTGGCATGCTGGGGTACTTCGCGTCCATACCAGTCGGTGCCTATTTTGCCGTCATATTTAGCCCGTATCATAGGGTCGTTAAGGCTCATGGCATCGTAGCCGACATGGAGTATTATCTGGTCGGTCAGCATACGCTTGTCTACGAGCTCGAGGGCTATGGTGTCGGCCATTTCCAGAGCCACGATGCGTGCCTTGGCTGCGGTGTATCCGCATGTCAGCACCTGTCCGCTGCATAGCGAGCGCGATTCCGGGCGGTAGGCTTTGACCAGCTCCATGGTGACCGGCTCATATCCCCATGCGTGGTCAATCAGCAGTTCGGCATTGATGCCGAACACCTTATACAGTATGTCCTCGTGAGCTATGGAAAAGCGTGCCAGATCACCCATGGTCAGTATGCCTATCGCATGCAGCCGGTTGGCTATGCCACGGCCTACGCGCCAGAAATCCGTCAGAGGCATATGACTCCACAGTTCTCGGCGGTAACTCATCTCGTCAAGTTCGGCTATGCGCACTCCGTCGCTGTCGGGAGGCATCTTTTTGGCCACTATATCCATTGCCACCTTGCACAGGTACATATTTGTGCCTATCCCGGCGGTGGCTGTTATGCCCGTTTCGGCAAGCACCTCGCGTATCATCTTCATCGCCAGCTGGTGCGGCGTCATACGGTAGGTGTCAAGGTATGACGTCACGTCGATGAACACTTCATCAATCGAGTAGACATGGATGTCCTCGGGAGCTATATACCGCAGATATACGGCATATATGCGTGTGCTGTAGTCGATGTAGAGTGCCATGCGCGGAGTCGCGGTCAGATACCCGGCGCTGATTTCATGGCGTGTCTCCAGTTCGCGGCCCGATACTGAGCGTCCGCAGCGTCCGCGGTGGCGATTGATTTCGCGGATTTTCTGTTCCACCTCGAAGAGGCGTGGGCGTCCGCTCAGGCCTGTCAGCTTTTTCATAGCCGGCGACACTGCCAGGCATATCGTTTTGGACGTGCGGCTTGCATCGGCTACGACAAGGCATGTGTCGAGAGGGTCAAGTCCACGTTCCACACACTCCACCGAAGCGTAAAACGACTTCAGGTCTATCGCGATATACTGCCGCTGCCGGTCCATGTCACTGTGTCTCGCTAAAGTCAGTCGCCGCAGCTGTCAAGTCCGAGCTGCACCATCTCCTCTCCGTCCTCGTCAGGGCGCACGGCGCATTGAGAGTCGTCGTTATCAGTATTTACGGGTTGCCCTGCAGCTGCCTGTAGGGTCTCCTCGGGAGCCTGATTCTGTCTGTTATCGTCAATTGCTTTCATAATAAAGTATCACAAAATTATATCTGCAAATATATGATTCACGATGCCACGTTAAGATGCCCCTCTTTGTTAATTAAGGTTAATCGCATATCGGTGCTCGGTGTGGCATATCCATATAGATACAAGTAAGAGGGACGGCCCACGATGGAGAACCGTCCCTCTTAGCGTTGTATCGTGTAGTGTCAGGAATTGAGTTCGGCTCGGAGAAAGGGGGCGGTGGGGGAGCTGTCTCTTATACACATCTCCGAGCCCA
>UQDU01000029.1 GCA_900539915.1 uncultured Bacteroidales bacterium
AATCAAAAGATACACCACTCAGGATTTAATTTTTGTTATTAAACACCCTCTTATAGCAGATGCTCATTCAATCTTCTACGGGGAGGGAGAGGTCGGAGAGTTTGACCAGTTTATTGATGATGGCGAATATGGTCAGGCCGGCCGGAGAGTGGATGGAGAGCTTGGACGAGATGTTGCGGCGGTGGGTAGTGACGGTATGGATGGATATATTGAGCGCGGCTGCTATCTCCTTGTTGCTCATGCCCTGGGCTATGCAACCCACTATTTCCTTTTCACGGGCCGACAGCTGCTCCATGCGTCCGTCGGCAGCAGCCTGGTCTTCGTCATCCACAGGGTCGTTGGCGGCATCACGGGTCGCCACCTTATGCTCAAGAGCCTTGACAGCCGGGACAAACAGCCGGTCCTCCACCGAGCAGTGGGAGTCCAGATCATCCTCGCATGAGATTATATCATAGAGCACCGAGTTGAGCAGGTCGCTATCCTTGCCAGGGTAATAACGGATTATGATGTCCTTGAGCTCCTTGAGACGCGCATCTATATGGTCGTGGTGCGAGGCGAAGCGAGTTATGTTATAGCGGTCTGACAGCTGGCCCGAGAGAAGGCCGTCGACATACACGAACACGTTTTTGTTTTCAAACTCCATATGGTTACGCACCTCGGCATAATACTCGTCAAAAAACTTGATTATGAGCATGCTGATTTCACCGGAGTCGGTGTAATTGATGGCCTCGATAAGTTTTCGGCGTATGTTGGGGAGTATGAAATCAAGGAAATATGAATGCGCCCGACGCAGATAACCCATCATGGCAGCCGGGTCAATATCCCCTACCTCCACACTGTGATGGCTTATGAAATTGGCCACCGCCAGAAACGTGGGGCAGTCTACGCCATTATTCTGACAGACATCCTCGACCCTCGCATCTCCGAATCCAAGCGGTATGCCGAAGCGGCTTATGACCATAAGCAGTTTCGGATTGTCGGCTATGAGGTCTCTTAATCTGTCGGAGTGGCAGTAGTTGGATGAATCTAAGTGCGGCATATTCTATAGATTAACAAAAAGGTAGGTATCATATGCAGCGTCACGGCCAGCGCAGCGTCACTGATGCGGACTCCATGCGCGACGAGGGTATCGGAGGCGTCAGTTTTTCAATGGTCACGAAGCCTCCGACTATGCAGGGGAATCTCTCCACTATAGCCCGGCGCATGTTGTCGGCCACAGTCTCCAGCAGGTCACACGGTGTCAGCATGACATGCCTGACAATATCGGAAAGGTCGGCATAGCTGACCGACGAGTCGAGCGAATCAGACCTGAGAGCCTCCTCTCCAGCCCTTATATCCACACTTACCGACACATCGAAGTCATTACCGACAATGCGCTCCTGCGGAAGCAGCCCATGATGAGCGGTAAGCCGCATGCGGTTTATAGAGACGGTCAATAACATAAGTCACGCACTATTGGCAAAAAAATAAAGAAGCGCGCCGGGAGGACGGATAATCCACGCCGGACGCGCCTCTATGGTATGCTATGAGAATTTCAGGTTATCTTACTTGATCTCGTCGATTGTGACAGCACGGTCAAGTGATACGCACTTCTCACCGAGGTCACACAGGTTGCCGGCATTGATAGTAACATCAAGCTGGGCGGCATCTACGCCATAGCCGAGGAGGGCAGCCTTGACACCGTTGGCACGAGCGTGACGCAGACGGGTGTTGATGGCATCGTTACCGGTGTAGTTATCAGCCCAACCGGTGACAACGTAGCGCTGACGGGGGTTGCTACGCATAACTTCAGCCACAGCCGAGAGGACAGCCTTGTCCTGAGCGGTGAGCTTGCTGACATTGATAGGATAGTAGACGGTAGCGAGATGTTCGTCAGCCTCAGCAACGACAGGAGCAGGAGCGGGACGGTCAAGGCAAGCACGGAGCTGAGTCTCAAGCTCGGCAATCTTCGCATTTGCATCGTCAAGTGCTGCAATATACTGTGAGCAGTCTTCGGCGGGAGGACATACGGGAACCATCGGGCCGTTCCAGTCACGCTTCTTGAACTTGTAGGTCACACCGAGGTAAGCCTGGAGGTCACCGGTAGTACGGTTGACGGGCTTTGAACCTGCGTTATATTTGTAATAGCCGTCATGTGCGTCAAAGAAGCTGTAACGGATGTCAAGAGAAAGGTCAACCTGCTTGCTGAGACGGAAAGTGTTGATGATACCGCCGTGGATGGTAAGCACGTTGTCGTGAGCGTTAGCCCAGCCATCCTTATCCCATTTGTTGCCGTTTTCCTTGAACTTGTGGTAGAGAGTCCAGTAACCGCCACCACCGGCATAAGCGATGACATTCCATAAACGGTCAGGCTTGTAACCGCCGATCCAGTTGGTCATGTTGAACATCACATCGGCAACCGGGCCAATCTGATTGAACTGTGTAGAATAGTAACCATTGTGCATGGTGCCGGTAGGATCATAGTATTCTACCTGGTCGGCATTGAGACCGAGAGATTTGGTCATCAGGAAGTTTACGCCGAAACGGACTCCGATGACAGGTGTGAACCATTTGCCACCCCAAAGGCTGAATGCAGGAGCACAGCCGTTCCAGAAGTTACGGTGGTTGTTAAAGCCGCCGAAAGTCTTGTTGATACCACCTTCAGCAGTGATAAACCAATTGTCTTTCATGCGATTAAGCATGATGCCCTGAGAAGCGTCCTCTACATAAGTCACTTCCTGTGCGGTTTCCTGGGCTATTACCGACTGACCGAGGCAGAGGGCTGCGACCGCACTTAAGAAAGCTAATTTTTTCATAAAAATATTAATGGAAACGTTGAATCATTCGCTCATCTATGCGGAATATATCAAATATACCCGCTCGCAAAGTTAAGGAATTGTTCAATTGCAACAAAACAATGTAAAAAAATGTTGTACAGACTCTTGGTTTTTCACGCCTTTGTCAAAAATTCCTTAACCTTCACCACTATATTGTCAGCCGTGAATCCGAATTTTTCGTCAAGTACCTTATATGGAGCAGAAGCACCGAAACGCTCCAGACCATATACCATGCCGTGCGACCCCACAAGCGGACGCAATGTCGAGGGCAGACCGGCAGTCAGACCGAACACAGGCACATCGGCAGGTATCACCTGACGGCGATATGCCTCATCCTGCTCCATGAACAGGCCGACAGAGGGCACCGACACGACACGGGCAGGGACTTCGGCGGCTTCAAGAAGCACAGCCACGTCACACAACAGTGACACCTCGGAGCCATTGCCCACAAGCGTCACGGCCGGAGCCTCGGAACCCATGACCACATAGCCGCCACGGCGCATGCCCAGGGCATCTTTAAACCTGTTGCCGTCGGCCGAAGGCAGATCGGGCACATCCTGACGGGAGAGAATCAATGCCGTAGGTGTCTGTGCATTTTCCATGGCCATCTCCCATGCCACGGTGGTCTCGGCACTGTCAGCCGGACGCAGCACGAGCAGCGAGGGACGACCCGAGAGGTTGTGGAGCTCTTCGAGGAGGCGGAGCTGATGTTCGTGCTCCACCGGCTCGTGAGTAGGTCCGTCCTCACCGACGCGGAAGGCATCGTGGGTGAATATGTATTTGACAGGAAGCTCCATCAGGGCAGCCATACGTATGGCCGGCTTCATGTAATCGGAGAATACGAAGAACGTGCCGCATGCAGCGAACATGCCGCCATGGAGCAGCAGACCGTTCATTACGGCAGCCATGGTGAGCTCGGCCACGCCGGCATGCAGGAAGCGGCCTGAAAAATCGCCGGGAGTGATGGCACCTGTCACTTTCAGGAAAGCCTCGGTCTTGTCGCTGTTGGCAAGGTCAGCCGACGATACGACCATATTACCCACCTTCTCGCCAAGCACCTTCAGCACATCGGCCGAAGCTGTACGTGTGGCCACGTTAGCCTTATGGGGTATGGCAGCATAATCTATGTCGGGCAGACGCAGGTCAATGTATCCCTGCAAGGTCTCAGCCTGCTCGGGATTAGCCTGTTTCCACGCCTCGATGGCCTCACGGCGAGCCTTCACGACAGACCGCTGACGCTCTGCACTCTCTTTATATAAAGCTATGGAGTCCTCTCTGATGGCCCACGCATCGGCAGGATCACCGCCGAGGTTACGCACAGTAGCCTCATAGTCGGCACCGCTCTTGCTGATGGGCTGTCCGTGGGTAGAGGTGCGGCCTTCCCAGCTCTCGCCGGCAGCATTGACGCATCCTTTGCCCATTACGGTATGTCCGATTATCAGAGTGGGCTTCTCGGTCTCGGCGATAGCGGCAGTCAGAGCACCGGCTATAGCCTCGGGATTGTTGCCGTCAATCACCAGCACGTTCCATCCCCAGGCACGGTACTTGGCCTCATAGTCCTCGCGCGTGATTTCATCGACCATGGTCGACAGCTGCACATCGTTACAGTCATAGAACATGATCAGGTTATGCAGCTTGAGGAAGCCGGCCAGACGGCCCGCGCCCTGAGCTATCTCTTCCTGGATGCCGCCGTCAGATATGAAGGCATAGGTCTTGTGGGCGAATTGCTCGCCGAAACGCTGCACAAACATGCGCTCGGCAATCGCAGCACCGACAGCCATGGCATGGCCCTGGCCGAGGGGTCCTGATGTATTTTCCACACCGCGCGCCTGGTCCACTTCGGGATGACCGGGAGTCACGCTGCCCCACTGGCGAAATTCTTTAAGCTCGTCAACTGTGTACTTGCCGGTCAGAGCAAGCACGCTGTAGAGCATCGGCGACATATGTCCGGGGTCAAGGAAAAATCTGTCACGCCAGAACCAGGTGGGATCATCGGGATCAGTCACGATAAATTTCGAATAGAGCACATTGACGAAATCGGCTCCACCCATAGCACCGCCCGGATGCCCTGATTTGGCCTTCTCCACCATTGTCGCGGCGAGAACGCGGATGTTGTCAGCAGCATTGTTGAGTTGCTTGATATCCATTGAGCAGGTATTGATTATATTATGAATATTGAGTGAATTTGTCAGCAATTAACCACGCAAATTTAATAAATTTTGAGCCATCTGCAAAAATATACTTCCACATGCAAATTATTAAACACCCTCTTAGCTCCATTATGTTAAATTTAGCTAATTTAATGGTTAAAATGTCTCAGTGGCCACATTGCGATTCCGCAAATTCAAGCATAAAATGGTACTTTTGTAAGATGAAATTTATTGGAGCCCACGTATCCGCCTCAGAAGGTGTCAGCCGTGCACCCCTCAACGCCCACGCCATAGGAGCGCAGGCGTTCGCCCTGTTTACACGCAATCCGTCGCGCTGGAAATCCCCCTCCATCCCTGACGACGAAGCTGAGAAATTCAAGGAAAACTGCCACGAACTCGGCTACACGCCCGACAGGATACTGCCGCATGACAGCTACCTGATCAACCTCGGTGCCCCCGACAAGCAGAAGCTGCACATGTCGAGAGACGCTTTCCTCGACGAGATGCGCCGCTGCGAGCAGCTCGGACTGACGATGCTCAACTTCCACCCCGGAAGCCATCTGAAGCAGATAGACCCCGACGACTGCCTGGACCTGATAGCCGATTCCATCAACCATATCCTTGACAAGACCACGGGAGTGAAGGCGGTCATAGAAAACACTGCCGGCCAGGGCAGCAACCTCGGATACTCATTCGAGCAGCTTGCCCGTATCATTGACCGTGTGGAGGACAAATCGCGTGTAGGCATCTGCATCGACACATGCCACGCCTATTCAGCCGGCTATGACCTCGCCACCGACGAGGGCTATGCCAAGACCTGGGATGACTTTGACCGCATCATAGGCCTGAAATATCTCTCGGGCATGCACATCAATGACTCCAAGAGACCTTTGGACTCCCGTATAGACCGCCACGAATCGCTGACCAAAGGCACATTAGGCACACGCTTTTTCGAGCTTCTGATGGCCGACCCGCGCCTTGACGGCATACCTATGATTCTCGAGACCCCCGACGAAATGCTGTGGGCTCAGGAGATTCAGTGGCTTTACTCATTGACAATCAATTAAATATCACACTAAATTCACCTTACCATCTCACATTAACCCTATGAAAACGAAACCTGACTTAGGATTCTGGAAACTTTGGAATCTCAGCTTCGGATTCTTTGGCGTACAGATTGCCTATGCGCTCCAGAGCGCCAATGTGTCGCGTATTTTCGCCACATTAGGAGCTGACCCCCACGATTTGAGCTATTTCTGGATTCTCCCCCCCCTGATGGGTCTGATCGTGCAGCCTATAGTCGGCACGGCTTCCGACAAGACATGGTGCCGCTTCGGCCGCCGTCTGCCCTACCTCATCTTCGGCGCACTCGTAGCCATCATCGTGATGTGCCTTCTGCCCAACGCCGGCAGCTTCGGACTGGCAGTGTCAAGCGCCATCATAGTCGGCCTTATCGCCCTGATGCTCCTTGACACATCAATCAACATGGCTATGCAGCCATTCAAGATGCTCGTCGGCGACATGGTCAACGAAAAGCAGAAAGGTCTCGCATATTCCATACAGAGCTTCC
This sequence comes from uncultured Bacteroidales bacterium, assembly GCA_900539915.1. GTDB lineage: Bacteria > Bacteroidota > Bacteroidia > Bacteroidales > Muribaculaceae > Amulumruptor. The sequence continues at coordinate 6,537 of UQDU01000029.1, forward strand.
TGTGCAACGCCGGTTCCATCGTCGGCTACGTATTCCCCTTCCTGCTGACCTGGATCGGTTTCCAGAACACCGCAGCCGAGGGCGTCATACCGCAGACCGTAATTTTCTCATTCTACATCGGTGCTGCCATCCTGCTGATATGCGTGGTGTACTCACTGGCCAAAATCAAGGAGTGGCCTCCGCAAACCTATGCTGAATACAACGGCGGCCCTGCCACCATCGAGGAGGAGAAGAAATCAAAGGACAACCTCTTCACCCTGCTCGTCAAGGCCCCCAGCACATTCTGGACAGTGGGCATCGTGCAGTTCTTCTGCTGGTTTGCCTTCCTGTTCATGTGGACCTACACCAACGGCACAATTGCCACCACATGCTTCGATACTCCCTCAATCGAGAAAATCCACGGCATCAACGAATACGGCACAAACCGTGAACTCATCGCTTCACACAATGCCAAGTATATCCTTGACGCTGACTCTACCCTCATCATCAAGCAGGGCAAGGCTGTAGCCGCTGGTTTCATGGCCGACAGCGTATTCTATAACGCCGACATGATAGAGCTCGTGCGCCCCAACATGCCCACCGACACCCTGCTCATCAACGGCATGATTGCCACCATCAACGGCAGCCCGAAATACGAATTTGACCAGCCCATCGACCTCAAGGGCGGATTTCTCGTCATCAACCACAACCAGCACCTCGAAGGCGTAAAGGACATCAAGATTGTCAGCCACCTCAGCCGCATGGTAGGCCCGCAGGAGATACTGCTCTGCGACATCTACACCCACGACCCGCGCACCGGCGAACTTTATCTTGATGGTGTCAACAAAGTGCGTCTCCAGGATGCACAACAGGCCGAATACAACAGCTCGCTTGAGCTTAACACCGAGTCTGACCAGTACAATGCCGCCGGCAACTGGGTAGGTATCCTCTTTGCCGTACAGGCCGTAGGTTCAGTGCTCTGGGCCGTTTGTCTGCCCATGTTCCGCAGCCGCAAGTTCTCCTATGCGCTCAGTCTGCTGCTCGGTGCAGCCGGATTTATCACAGCCGGATTCTTCACCAACCAGTACATGCTCTTCATCTCGTTTGTACTCATAGGTTGCGCATGGTCGGCAATGCTTGCATGGCCTTTCACCATCCTGACCAACTCGCTCAAGGGTGGCAACATCGGCGCATACCTCGGTCTGTTTAACTGCTCTATCTGCATACCGCAGATTGTGGCCGCTCTCCTCGGAGGTGTCATCCTCGCAGCCCTGAGCACTCCGGGCCAGATCGCTCCCCAGTACATGATGATGGTAGTGGCCGGCATAGCACTCGTAATCGGTGCCATCTGTGTCGTATTCATCAAGGAACACAACTCCAAGGACGACAAGTAATCCACACCACAGACAAAAATAGCAGGCGAGCCTCCCAACCGGGTTTGGGAGGCTCGCCCTGTTTTTCATTTGACAGGAGGGAGCTGCCGACTGCCACCAACTTAAGGGGATGCACACATCGCAGTAGGGACATGCCATGGCATGTCTGTTAACGCAACCCACTCATTAGCATGGCTTCAGGCGACATGCCATGGCATGTCCCTACTACATAGGAGCGCCAGTCAAGCGTTGATTCCTTGGGTTTGCGTCATTTGTCGGATTTGTCTTCGGTGGCGAAAAGTTTGTCTTCTTCGTCGAGTTTGAAGTTGTGGGCCAGAAGGGCTATGAAGCGTGAAATCTGTTTGATGGCATTCTGTGTGTCGGGGCTGATTTCCTTGCCCTGCAGACGCAGCATAAGCATGCCGTAAAGGGCGTTGAAACAGGTCTCTATCTCTCCGGCTTTCTCCTCCCCGGCCTTTGCGCGAAGCTCCACTATATATGGCAGCGTCTTGTAGAACTCCGCCGTATAGTCCTGAAATTTAGGGTCTTTGAGGAGAGCCATATGCAGGTCCACGAGCTGTATGATGACATTTTTGTTGAGCTGGAGGTGTCCTTTCTTCTCCACCCCCTCGCGCCTCATCATGTCAATGAGACTCTCGTACCACTCCGTCATCTCACGGGTTTGGGCCTCGTCAAGGCCGAAGCGGTCTATGACATTGTGGCGTATCTTGTCAATGTCAAGGTCGTTGGCTCTGATGATGTCCTCTATCTGCCACATATACAGCAGATATTCGGCTATGTTCTCCTTGCGCTTCTGTGATGCTATCTTCATTATGCTGTTTCTTGATAATATGATACAAATATAACAAACCTTGCATGAAAAAAGCCTATATTTGCAACAATAAATCAATAAACCAACCGCCCCTATGAAAATATCAACCATGCTGCTGGCCGTGATGGTGTGTGCATCGTCATATGCGACAGCCCAAGAATCGTTCAACATCATCCTCAGCCGTGCCAACAAGGCAGAAAACGCACAGGACTGGGCAGCAGCCGAGAAAGAATACCAACAACTGATAGCATCATATCCCCAGAGCAAGCAGATTTCACAGATAGTAGCCAACCTGTCGTTGGTGCAGAGTCTGCAAGGGCGTGATTCAGTAGCCATAGCCACCCTTGACGAGGGGCTTGCCAAAAACGCTTCGGATACCCTGCTGCTCGAACGTCGCGGACAGCTGCGCATGAACGCCGGCGACATGCCCGGGGCAATAGCCGATTTCGGCAAGCTCACCGAGGTCAACCCCAATGCGTCCTATGCCTTCTACATCCATGGCAGCCTCGCCCTCAATTCGGGCGACACCGTTGCCGCCAAGAAAAGCTTCCTGCGTCTGCGCGAACTCGTCCCCGGCTCAGAGGCCGACCACAAAGCGTGGGCTGCCTACAACACCAAAATCAAGAATTACCCTGCCGCCGTGGCCGAATACAACGCCCTCATAGCCCAAAAGCCGGAGATAGAGGCATATCTCGGACGCGCTGCCGCCCACATGATGCTCGAGCAGCTTGACGATGCCTCGATGGACATCGCCGATGCCATGCGCCTCGACCCCAACGACGGCGAAGCCTACTACCTGCGCGCCGGCCTCAACAAGAAGCGTTACCAGTTTGACGCTGCCAAAGCCGACGGACAAAAGGCCATCAGTCTCGGAGTTGACCCTCGCCGCGTAGAGCTGCTGCTCGGCGCTCTGCCCGACGGCGCGAAATAGCATACAGAATCAGCGCAAACGGTTGCGGAGGTAGCTGCCCCTCACATAGAGCCAGAAAAAGGCCACCGCAAGCAGATTGACAGCGAAAGCATTCCAAAACGCGGCGCGATAACCGTAGTATTGTGCCACGGCACCTCCTGCCACTATGCCGAGACCGATGCCGATGTCCCACGACACAAGCAGCGTGGAGTTGGCAGTGCCGCGGCGGTTGTTATGGGCAAGGTTGATAAACATGGTCTGCATCGCCGGGAACATATGGCCGTTGCCCATGCCTATGACGAGAGCCGAGCCGTAATAGCCCACCGGATACGGCAGGACCACGAACGCCAGATAGCCAAGCATCGACAGCGTCATGCCCCACTGCGCGTTTTCCACCACGAGTCCGCGCCTCAAAGTGCGGCTTCCGACCAGACGTGAGCCTATTAGTCCGGCAGCAAGCAGCGCGAAATATACAGCCGTGCCGCCCTTGATTTCCAGCACTTTCTCGGAGTAGATGGCCAGATAAGTGGAGATGATGCCGAACCCAAACGACAGCCCGGCTATGACTATAGCCTCGCTCCACCCCTGGACAAGGAAAAACCGGTCAAGCGACATGCGCCGCCGCTCATCCGATGGTGCCACCGGCTGACGGTCACGCGCCTTGATGCCGGCATCAATGGCAAGCCCGAGCAGCGCGATGACAAACGAGATGCCGAAAAGCACATCGAAATCATGCACCTCACGGTAGACAAACATGCCTATCGACGGACCTATGGCCATGGCGATATTGTTGCTCAGGCCGTAGAAGCCTATACCCTCGGCACGGCGGCGCGGATGGAGCACATCTATGGCCATGGTGCTGTTGGCCACCGTCAGCGCACCGAAAGGCGCACCGTGGAGCGTGCGGATTATCGCGAACAGCATCAGCGACCACGTCAGGAAATACCCGGCGAAGAATATCGCAAACAGGAAAAAACACCACATCAACACCTTTTTTCGCGGAAACGAATCCACGATATAGCCGCTGAACGGACGCGCAATCAGAGCCGTGACAGTGTAACCGCTCAGCACTATGCCGGTGACAGCACTGTCGGCCCTGAAAGTGTCCCACAGAAATATGGGCAACAGAGGCGTCAGCAGGTAGAAGGCGAAAAACAGCATGAAATTCGCCACCCACACGCGCACATAGTTGGCATTCCACAGCCTCGGATGCGGTTCGTCTGCTAAAATGTCGTTTTCAGTCATAGTCATTCCTTAACAGAGATGCAAATGCAAGGGCCGGATAACTCCGGCCCTGCATCGCATATGATATGTGTCGGTCGGCTGCTTTTCTATAACAACCGTATTACCAGCTGGTTTACTTGCCCGAATTGATTTTGTCAAGCACGCTTGCATCAACCACAGCCACTGTGGCGAGGTTTACGATGTCACGCGGCGACGAATCCACATTGATGAAGTGGATAGGCTTCTTCAGACCGATCTGGATAGGACCTACAGCCTCTCCCACACCCATCTCGAGCATCATGCGGTATGCCGCATTGGCTGCTGTAAGATTGGGGAAGATGAGAGTGTTGACATCCTTGCCGGCGATGGTGTTGAAGGGATATTTGCTGTCACGCAGCTCCTTGTCAAGGGCATAGTGTACCTGCATCTCACCGTCAATAGCCATATCGGGGAACTCCTCGTGGAGCTCGTTGATGGCCTGATGCACGCTGCAGCATTCGGGCTCGTCGTTTGAGCCGAAGTTGCTGTAGCTTACCATAGCCATAACGGGGTCGTGGGCGAAGTAGTCGACGGCATAGCCTGTCAGGCGTGCGATTTCCTTGAGGGTATCCTTGTCGGCATCGTGGTTGACCATGGTGTCGGCGAGGAAGTAGACGCCGCGCTTGGTGTTGACGATGTGCATTGTGGCGAAGTGTTTGAAGCCGTCGCGGATGCCCACCACCTTCTTGGCGATGTCGCCGGCCTGGTGAGAGCCTGAGTATGTGCCGGAGATGAAGGCATCAGCATCGCCCATCTCCACCATCATCATGCCGAAATAATTGCGGTCAAACATCTTCTCAAGCGACTCGTCCATGGTGTAGCCCGAACGCTTGCACTTGCATGACAGATGCTCTGCATAGCGCATGCGGCGGTCAGCCTCGCGGTCATGGCGCAGGTTGACGATTTCCACATTGGAAATGTCGATGCCGAGACGGTCGGCACGCTTCTGTATCATCTCCTCGTTGCCAAGCACGATGGCCTTGCAGATGCCCTCACGCGCAGCGAGCACGGCGGCACGGAGCATATTGTCGGTATTGCCTTCGCCGAACACCACACGCTTGGGGTTCTGACGGGCCTGGGCGGCGAGATTGCGCACAATCTTGTTGTCATAGCCCATGAGGCTGCGGAGCTTGACACCATAGGCCTCCCAATCGGTGATAGGACGCTGGGCCACACCGCTTTCCATGGCACCACGGGCCACAGCCGGGGCAACCACGCCGAGCAGACGCGGGTCGAGAGCCTTAGGCAGGATGTAGTCGGGGCCAAACTTCATGTCGTTCATGTTGTAGGCAGCATTGACCACCTGGGGCACAGGCTGCTTGGCCAGGGCTGCGATAGCCTTGACAGCGGCAAGCTTCATCTCCTCGTTGATGGCGGTAGCACCGCAGTCGAGCGCGCCACGGAATATGTAGGGGAATCCGAGCACATTGTTGATCTGGTTGGGGTAGTCGCTGCGGCCTGTAGCGAAAATCAGGTCGGGACGTGACGCCTTCGCCTTGTCAAACGAAATCTCGGGGTCGGGATTTGCCAGAGCGAACACGATGGGCTTATCGGCCATAGACTGCACCATCTCGGTGGTGACCACATCCTTGACAGAGAGACCGAGGAACACGTCGGCACCTTTCATAGCCTCGGCAAGGGTAGTGATGTCACGGTCGGTGGCAAACTCCTTCTTCTGGGGGTTGAGGTCGGTGCGGCGTGTGGTGAGGACACCGCGGCTGTCACACATGACCACATTTTCTTTCTTGACGCCGAGGGCTATATACAGGCGTGTGCATGACACGGCAGCCGCACCGGCACCGTTGACCACGAGCTTCACCTCGTCGATTTTCTTGCCCTGCAGCTCGAGGGCATTGAGCAGACCTGCGGCAGAGATGATGGCAGTGCCGTGCTGGTCATCGTGCATGACGGGTATGTCACACTCCTCTTTGAGGCGGCGTTCGATTTCGAAGCACTCGGGGGCCTTGATGTCCTCCAGGTTGATACCGCCGAAAGTGGGAGAAATGGCCTTTACTATCTGGATGAATTTCTCGGGGTCTTTTTCGTTGACCTCGATGTCGTAGCAGTCAAGACCTGAGAATATCTTGAACAGCAGGGCTTTACCCTCCATCACAGGCTTGCCTGCGAGAGCGCCTATGTCTCCGAGACCGAGCACAGCCGTACCATTTGAAATCACAGCGACAAGGTTACACTTGTCGGTGTAGAGATAGGCATCGGAGGGATTCTTCTCGATGTCAAGACAGGGATAAGCCACGCCTGGAGAGTAGGCCAGCGCGAGGTCCTGTTGTGATGAATAGGGTTTGGTAGGCACGATTTCAATCTTGCCGGGGCGCGGATACTGGTGGTATTCCAGCGCAGCTTCTTTTGTTACCGAAGACATAGAGTTGTACTTAATGTTGATTTATAATCTTTTTTAACCTTATGAGCTTTATTGTAGACTTATGAGATTTTTCCGTCATCGTATATGCAGCAGCCGGTGTATCACATCTCGAGCAGACCCTCCGGCAGGTCAAGCTCTATGCGGCCCGCACCGATGTCAATGTCGGCGAAAAATTCCGGGGCCACAGGTATGAGCAGAGGTTTCGCATCGCCGTCGGCCTCGACCACCATGAGCAGATTGGCTGTCGAATCGTCGATGTCGGTCACTTTGCCGAGAAGCCGTCCGTCGGCCCACGCCTCCATGCCTATGAGGTCACGGGCATACAGCCCCTCGCCTTCATCCTCGTCATCATATCCGGCAGCGTCGGCGGCCTCCACCATCGGCTCCACATCGCTACGCAGGGCGTAGACAGTCTCGTTGGCAAACTGACGGGCATCCACATCTGACTTGACCCCTTCGATGCTGACGAGCGACGTGTGATGGTTACGCGGACGCACAGCCGAGATGAAAAAAGGCACCGGCAGACCGTCACGGTACACTATGATGCACCGCAGCTCTCTCAGATCCACGGCATCGTCATCAACAGAGCATGACAGCTCCCCGTGGATACCGTGGGGCTTGTTGAATTTGCCTATTTCTATCAGGTCGTCGTCTTTAATCATGCCTAATCACTCGCTGCACCATGAGGCAGGGATGAGCGTCATTATATGATGATACGGTTTATTTTTTCTTTTTCTTCTTGCCTGAGGGGGGAGCTATGATATGGAAGTCAAGCAGCCTGTGGTTTTCGGGCGTGAGAATGATTTCGCCGTGGCTCATGGCAGCCATATCCTTGAATATGCGCGAGTCCTCCACATTGTCCTGGTTGAACGCCATCATCAGTTTCTTCATATGGTTGGCCAGGAGCATTATCAGCGCGTCTTTCTCTTCGCCCGGCTCCATCAGCACCGCACGGCTTATCATGCGCTGTATGCTTTTGCCGTAATGGCGATAAGGCATATCTGATGACGTGTAAGTCACCTTCTCGGGTTGCGTCTGACGTTCGTCTGACGATATGACCTCCACAGGCCAGTCTATGTCGAGTTTGAAATCGCTCATGATGGCCAGGTGATCCCAGAGTTTCTGCCGGTAGTCTTCCTGCTCGCGTATCTTGGGGAAGAGCACCGCCATGGTCTTGACAATCGTACCGGCACATTTGGTGCGCTCGTCCTTGTCAGGGATGGTCAGGCAATGGTCCACCATCTGCTGGATGTTGCGACCATATTCGGGAAGGATAAGACTTTTGAGCTTTGTGTTATATGTTATCATCAAATATATTATAGTGTGCTTGTGGTGGGTAGGCTTTAGCGCAGACGGTCATACGAACGCAGTTTGTTCATATCCTTGACTATCATGTGGCGTGCTATAAGGCCGAACACCAACGCTGCCAGAGGGAACACGAGCGACCATGCGAGAGTGGAATTGATTGTGGCCCACACAAGCAGGAAGCCGGTGATTATGGCGCATCCGTTGGCCGCAAACAGCGTCCAGAGCTGAGCCTTGAAGTTCTTGAACAGGAATATGTCTATGAAATAGAGCGCAGCCGACACTACAGCCGGGAGCCACAGGCCAAGATTGTTTTTTGGGTCTACGATATACTGCCCCTGGGGCATATTGATTTCCGATATTTCTGACGGCATGAAGATGTAGACCACCATGCAGGCCACTGCGAGCACGAGCATTACTGACTGCCAACGTTGAATAACCATATCTTTTACAGTTTAAAGGTGAATAGACCGGGATAACGATAGTTGAATAATTTTTGCATGTATGCAGCTTCCAAATCATAACCACGCATATCGGTCGCCTATGTCTATGGAGAGATATGCAAAGTTACACACATTTCTTCAGATTAAACGAATTTTTTCTTAATTTTGTTTGCAGCAACTGTTTTTGCCACATGATATATGACAATGCCAATAACTTAAGGAAACCCTATTTGTAGGGACATGCCATGGCATGTCTGCTGACGCAACACCCCTCATTTGCCTGGCTTTAGGCGACATGCCATGGCATGTCCCTACTGCATTGTGCATCCACACACATCATATATATCACATACATCAATGGCGGCGGTGGATGTGTTTTTTCACTACAGGGTGTTGAGTTAGTCGTTTTATTGTGTAAATTTGTAATTGCAGCAACGGTCTGCAATCCATTATAACTGTTTTAGCCAATGACTACTTCACGACCCCTCATACTCATAACCAACGACGACGGTGTGGAAGCCCCGGGGCTCCACAGACTCATTGAAACCGCCAGCGCGGTAGGCGACGTGGTGGCCGTAGCCCCAAGTCTGCCCCAATCAGGCATGTCGAGCGCCATCACGGTCAACGCTGCCCTGTTTATAAAAGAGCACCCCGGCTATGACGGGGCGCGGGTGTACTCGGTCAACGGCAAGCCTGTAGACTGCGTGAAACTTGCACTCAAAGCCCTGACAGGCCGCAAACCCGACCTGCTGCTCTCAGGCATCAACCATGGCAGCAATGCCGGCAATTCCGTGGTCTACAGCGGCACCATGGGTGCAGCCGCCGAAGGGTGTATGGCCGGCATCCCATCCATCGGATTCTCGCTGACCCACCACTCCATCAAGGCGGATTTCGGCCCCGGACTGCCGTATGTCGACAAAATCATGCGCGATGTGCTCGTCAACGGGCTTCCCGAGGGGATATGCCTCAATGTCAACATACCGGCACGGTGCGAGCCATGCGGCATAAAAGTGACCAAGGCCGCGCGCGGCTACTGGACCGAAGAATACCAGGAATACACATCGCCCCACGGACAGCCTTTCTACTGGCTGCAGGGCAACTTCGTCAATATCGACGAAGGCGACACAGATACCGATGAATACTGGCTTGACCGCCAATATGTGACAGTGGTGCCCTACCGTCCCGAACACAACGAGCCGCAATCAGTGCGCCAGTCGATAGCCGGCATGCTCGGGCTGTCATAGACGCCCCTCGTCGTGGTATGAGTAATATCCCCGGGCTGTGACTATCAGGTGGTCACGCACCGGGATTCCGAACAGTTTGCCGGCCTTGGCTATGCGGTCGGTCAGGTCATCGTCCTGCGGACTCGGGCGCAGAGTGCCGCTCGGGTGGTTATGCACCAGTATCATCGAGTCAGCCAGATGCTCCACCGCATGACGCATCACAATCTTGACATCCACCACGGTAGCTGCGGTGCCTCCGCGGCTGACGCAGATGCGCGATTTCAGAGTGGCCGCGCGTGACAGCAGCAATACGTGAAACTCCTCGTGGTCTATGCGCGACAGCTTGTCCCACATGTAGTCATAGACGAGTTTGGGCGAGGAGAACACCGTGGAACGCACATCGCTCATCTCCGCCGACTTGGCTCGCGACCCCAATGTTAGCGCGGCCTTGATGGTCACCGCCTTGGCGCGCCCCACGCCGTGAAATTCCCTCATCATCTCCGCCACGCTCATCCTTGCAAACCGCTCCAGACGATTGTCGCAGTGGCCGAGCATCTTCTGGGCCAGCTCCACCACATTGGTCCCCGGCTGCCCCGTGCCCATCAGTATGGCGAGCAGCTCGGCATCTGTTAGCGACTCTATGCCGTTGGCCAGAGCCTTTTCGCGCGGCTTGTCGGCCTCATTGAGTTCGGAAATCTTCATATCACATCATAATTTCTCGTTGGCGCCTTTGCGCACCTCTATCTCCCGGGCGATATCCCTGCCGTGGCCGAGGAGTATTTTATCTACGTAGGCCTTCAGGAATCCTGTGCCGTAGCCGCATATCTGTATCACCGATGCCGGCACTGCGAGCGCAGCGACCTTGAGGCTGCGTGTACGCATCAGCGCATCGGCAAATATGGCTGCGAGATACACTCCCAGCGGCAGCAGCCACCAGGGCGACACAAATATGCCGAGAGCCACCAGCACACACCCGATAATCACGGCCAACGCCGGGAGGGTGTGCACGGCTTTGAGCGACCCCGGATAGAGGAGCTTAAGCGTGATGCGCGACATGCCGAACACGTGGACCTGCCTCCAGAACTTGCGGAAATCCACCCTGCGCTTGTGCCACACAGGACACTGCCGGTAGAGGGCGGTGGCGAATCCGGCACGTGATATGCGTGTGCTCATGTCGATGTCTTCCGAAAACATCTCACGGAAGCCCCCGACCCTGTCATAGACCTCGCGCGAGAAGCCCATATTGAATGTGCGCGGCACAAATTTCTCCATCTGCACCTTGCCTCCGCGGATTCCACCGGTGGTCAGGAAGGAGGTCATGGCATAGTTGATGGCTTTCTGCGTGTCGGTAAACGACTCATGGGCGGCGTCAGGACCGCCGAAACAATCCGACGGTGCATCCGCGAGGGCCTTGGCGAGATTCTCGAAATACCCGGGAGGGATGACGCAGTCGCTGTCAAAAAACACCAGATACTCACCCTCGCTGCGCTCCATGCCGTAGTTGCGTGCTATGGAACGGCCTTCGTTGTCCTTGCGGAAATATTTCAGGTCCAGGACATCGCGGTAGCTGTCCACGACCTGCTCGCAGGGCATAGTGGAGCCGTCTTCCACAATTACCACTTCAAAATCGCCCGATGTCTGGGCGCAAAGGCTCTCAAGGAGGTCCTTGACCTCATCGATGCGGTTATATACCGGGATGATGACCGAAAACTTCTTCTTCATGACACAAACAAAGATACATCATAGCGGCGATATTACCAAAATGTTAATTATCCTTGCCGTATCAGCCATCGTGCCGCGATGATTGTTCTACCGTAGACAAGCTATTCAGTCATTTCTCACCAATCCGATATTCCCATGAATCTGAAATCATCACTCGCCGCTGCCACTATAGTCATGCTGACCGCATCTGCGGCCTACCCGTGCACAGGGATAACCCTCCGGAGCTCCAACGGAGATGTCGTGGCGTCACGCACCGTCGACTGGAGCAAATCCAAATACGAGAGCCAGTATGTGGTGGTGCCGCGCGGACACCGTCTGCAGTCCTATGCAACCTACACTGACAAAGGCATGTCGGAAACCGCGAAATACGGATTCGTAGGGCTGACCGCCGGAGCCCCTGAAATCATCGTCGACGGCATCAACGAGAAGCACCTGTGTGCCGAACTGTTCTTCTTCCCCGGCTATGGCCGATACCCTGACTATATACCCTCACAGTCAGCCATCACCATCGGAGACCTCCAGCTCGTGAGCATGGTCTTAGGTTCTTGCGCCGACCTTGACGATGTCGTGGCGTTTATCAACGGGGCCCGCATATCCCATTCCGTTCCCGGTGGTGAGACGGCCCACTGGCGATTCACACAGGCCGACGGACGGCAGATCATACTTGAAATCATCGACGGCAACACCCGGTTCTACGACAGCATCGGGGTGCTTGCCAACTCACCATCGTATGAGTGGCACCTGACCAACCTCAACAACTACATCAATCTGCATCCCGGCATCGCCGCTCCTCACAAACTTGACGGACTGACGTTGCAGTCGTTCAGCAACGGCACCGGGCTGCTCGGTCTCCCCGGCGATTTCTCCTCTCCGTCACGATTCGTCCGCGCCGCCATACTGCAAGGCACAGCCAGGCCTCAGGCCACGCCGTATGCCACCGTGATGCAGTCGTTTCAGATACTCAACAATCTTGACGTGCCCCAAGGCACTACCGAGCCTCTGGATGCACCTATCACAGACATGCTGTCGGCCACACAATGGACCTGCTCCACCGATGTCACCAACCTGGTGATCTACTACCACACTCAGAGCGACCGCAACATCCGCGCAATCGACCTCAAGACCATAGACTTCGGCAAGGTGAAGTACCAGTACCATCAGCTGGACTCCGCCACCACCCCGGTGTCATATATCAGCGTGAAATGAGATAGCATCTGACGGACGCGGCCACATATATGGAGATACTGTGCGGTTTTGTGCATGTGGGTAAAAAAGAGTAATTTTGCCTGTCATACACAAAACCGCATCATCTACATCCATGACTATCCAACCTGGGCCGAGCCTCTGCCGCCGACTGCCGCTCATCGCATCCGTCATATCCATGCTGCTGATTGCAGCAACGATGCGCGCAGCCGTGACATCCGATGTGCTGCCGCATACCAAAACCGAGCTGCCGGCATCACTTGACGATGCGCTGAAACTCCTCCACACGGCTCTCAACGACAACAAAAAAGCCATCCCGGCTCTCATGGACAGCATACAGCGGCTCAAGACCCACGCCGAGACCCGGCCTCCGCTGGCCAAAGCACTGGTCTACGACACCATCGCCACGCTGTATGAATCCATCAACATGGACAGCTGCATCATCTATTACGGCAAGGGCGTGGCGTCGGCCCGGCTCGGCGGTGACGAGGTGCTGGCCCAGAGAATGCGCCTGCAGATGCTCGCCCATATGCCCGTGACAGGAGTGGTGCTGGAGGGATACAAAGGCTTCATGGAGGAAAGCGACAGCATATATCCTCAAAACCGCATGGCCTATTTCGAGGCCGGCAACGAGATGATGCTTTATATAGCCGACCTGTATTCACGCATACCCCTGCGACATGACTACGAGATGCGTTCGGTGGCCTATGGCGACTCGCTGATAGCGACGCTCCCTCCCAACAATCCCCTCCTCATACTCCTGACGGCACAGAAAGCCGAACTGCTCGGCGACGAAACCGCCGCCATGGCCGGATATGTGGAACTGGTGGCGCACCTGCCCATAGAATCACACATCTTCGCCCGCGCGGCCACACGTGCCGGCGATTTCTACTACCGCACGGGGCAAAACCAGGCTGCAGCATATTTCTATGCCATGGGTGCCATCAGCGACGCACGTAACCATGTGTTGGAAGGGGTGGCCCTCATCCGCCTGAGCCGTGCGCTCTATGACCTTGACAAAATATCACAGAGCTACGACCTGATGACCGCCGGACTCGGCCAATCCTTAGAATCAGGCTCCGCCGTGCGCTCCATAGAGGCATTCCAGGCCGTGCCGCATATCATCGAAGCCTACACGCGCTCCGACAACCGCAAACTCACATGGATGACCGTGCTCGCGTCATGCCTGGTCATCGCGCTCACCGCGCTGCTGTTCATATTGGCCAAACGACGTAACGATTTGAAAAGACTCGAATTGCTCAAATCACGCCTTGCCTCTGCCAATGAGACCAAAGAGAAAGGACTGGCACGATTCATGGAGCTGACGAGCCTGTTTGCCGACAAATTTGACGAATTTATACGCCTTGCCGGACGTAAAATCACAGCCGGACAGATAGAGGACCTCCAGACACTGATCAAGGGCGGCTCACTCAAATCTGAACAGGACAAAATGTTTGCGCACCTGTTTGACAACGCATTCCTGACCGTATATCCCGATTTCATCAGTCAGGCCAACAAGCTGATGAAACCTGACGCGCGGCTGACCGTCCCCGAGGGGGGCAAACTCAATCCCGAACTGCGCATACTCGCCTTTCTGCGCATGGGCATAACCGACAGTCAGCGCATGGCGCGATTTCTCGGCGTGTCAATCAACACAATCTATACCTACCGCAACCGTCTGAAGACCCGCGCCATCAACCGCGACACCTTCGAGTCGGACCTGATGACCATCGGAGCCATCAACTGAGAGGGGCATCGCAAAGCTACCCAATGCCACTAACTTAAGCAGTCGCAGATGCTTGAATAACGTTGTTAAGCGGTAGGGACATGCCATGGCATGTCCCTACTACATATGAACGCTATTCACGCATTAACGGCTGCTTAAGTTAGCGACATTGCCCTACACTGCCAGACCACAGACCAGAAATGTCAGAGCGTAGAGGACCATGGCGCGGGCTGTGGCTCCGAGCAGACGGTTGAGCGACCGTCCGCTTTCATGTGAGATACGTTGGCACAGGGGCAGCAGCATACCGGCATACACCGCCACAGGTATCACCGCCAGCCACGCATTGAGGGCCAGCCATGCCGGCAAAGTCAACGCCACACCCACCAGAGCATTGGCCGCATAGAGCCATATCATAGCCCTTCCGCCCCATCTGACGGCCAGCGTCCGCTTGCCCACGGCGCGGTCATCCTCGCGGTCACGGTAGTTGTTGACCACAAGCACGTTGGCTCCGAGCAGACCCATGCCGAGAGCCGCGCACCACTGCGCCACGCCCGTCTGCATGCCTGTGATGAGCCAGTAGGTCAGCAACACAGGCACCAGCCCGAAAAACAGCACAACCGCCACCTCCCCAAGGCCGTGGCGGCTCAACGGATAGGGGCCGGCACTGTAGGCAAGCGCAGCCACGGCTATCACCGCGCCGGCTGCCACAAGCCACCATCCGCCCCAGGAAATCAGGCCGCAGCCACATGCACAGGCCAGCCCGAGCGTCAGATATGTGACATACTTCATGGCCGACGGCGTAATGTCACCTTCGGTCACTCCACGGCGCGGCCCTTCGCGCCCCGGGCGGTCAAGACCGTCCTTGTAGTCAAAATACTCGTTGGCGAAATTTGACGCAATCTGTGCCAGCACGGCAAATGCCATGCACAGCGTCCACGGCACCCAGCGTATGGGGAACTGCTGCATCATGGCAAGCCCCAGCGCGGTCACCACTCCGGCCACCGATACAGGGATTGTGCGGAGCCTCATCGCCTCTATCCAGGCTTTACTTTTCTTGCTCATCAGCTTGTATCTTGGCCGGGACAATGGTGTCGCTGTCGGCATCATCCGAGACATCGAATCCGAAGCAGCGGACTATGGCCCGCCGTATGCGCCGGGCCGGCTCTCCGTCAGCCCTCAGCAGGTCAAGGATGCGGCGCAGATAGGCATTGCGGTCTTTGAGTCCGCACACACCGGCCACATTGCTCCCGGGCACCATAGATTTCTGGTTATATACCCTCAGCACCGATGCGTAGTCGTCATTGCGGAGATAGTCGTTGAACTCGCGGCAGAATTTCTCATACAGAGCCCTCGGATTTATTTCGTGCACGAGGTCATCTATATGGTCCTCAAGCTCGTTGATGTTGCTGAAACGTCCGTCGACACGGTATTCCATGGTGCGCTTGACCCTCTGGCGCGTATGCAGCAGGGCCTGGCGGCGCACATCGGTGCGGAACTGCCCCATGATGCTCTTCTTCACCTTGCCAAACACCACATCTTCATTTTTGCCGCACGACGAAGCCACCGTGCGTATCACCTCCTCGAGCATCAGTATATTCTCTATCTCGGCCACATCAGGCACGAAAATGCCCTTGCGGCGCAGATAGGCCACTTCGGTGGCATCACGGCGGTCACGGTCCACTATGCCATGGCTGTCAAGATGATGGAAGCCCTTGAGGTCATTGAATGACCTCGTCGCCTCGATAACCTTGTTGCACGACCCGAGGGACTTCACGGTGAAGTCCTTGAATATCAACGGATACAGCTTTGCATCTATACTGTTAACCCCGTCGCCCTCTATGAAAAGCACAGGGCGACGCGAGCCGAGTATGGCGAGATATATCTCATCGGTCAGGCCTTTGTCGGCCGGCAATATGTCATAGTCCCATCTGACGTTGCGTGCGTCATAGTCCCTCACCCATATGATGGCTCCGGCATTACGGCTCGACGCGAAGTCAAGGTCGTGGGTGGTGTATATCAGGTTACAGTCAGGCCGCAGCACCTCCAGATGGTTCCACAGATTCTCGGCCACGGACGGATGCATGAACATGGCAGGGTCATCGACAAACACCACCGACTTCTTCGGAGCGAAAAGCATCGCACTGATATAGTACATCACCGCCTTCTCGCCTGAGGAGAGCTTGTGGGGAGTGTATGACGACTGGCTTGAAAGTCCGCGTGTGAGCAGCAGCTTGCCGTTGACCGGCAGAATCTCATTGTCGGGAAATATCGCGCGCCACACCTTCATCAGCTTGTCGAGGCGTGTCTTGGAGTGCGGAGCGTCAGCATGTCCGCTGAGCTTGGTCTGCATCAGCAGCCCTACCTCCTCGTTGAGCAGCATCCTCAGCAGCATCTCCAGCTGATTGCGCGGAGCCACATACACATCGGCCAGCGGCATGGAGGCGTACATGGTCTCCACCGACACAGGCGATGCGTCATGGTAGTCAGAATCAAACAGGCCGTGGAGGGCCGAGATTGTAAACGCCCTGTCGCCGAGTTCGCTGCGCATGCGGCGTGTGAAGCGCGATTTGCCACTGCCATTGGCTCCTATGACGATTGTAGGGCCGGTAAGCTCAAGTTGCCTCTCATGGCCGTTGACTGAGGGAGGAAGGTCTATAACCATATCAAAAAAAACAAATAGAGTGTTCGGAATCAGGTCAGCCGAAGAGCGGCGTCGGATACTCGCCGCGGCGGTGCATGTCGGCCAGACGGTCCACGACGCCCTGGCGGTCGGCGGCATAGGTCACGCCGAACCAGCGGCTGTCGGTGTCAAGCACCTTGACTGTGGCCTCGCCCGAAGCCAGCAGCGCGTCCACGACAGTGGGTATGCCGAATTCCGACTTCTCTTCATTGCCGTGGGAGGCGAGGAATTTCGCGAACTCGCGGCCTGTATAGTCGAAATAATCGGGGGTGAATCCCCACAGGTTCATAGACACAGGCGTGGCTCCGTCAATCTCTACGGCAGCATCCCCTTCGTCATAGACTATGGGGGTGCCGGGGCCGTCGACATAGTGTATGGATGTGCGCTCGTGGATTTCCGAGAGGTTGCCGTCGGCATTTTTTCCGCATACGCCGCGTGAGACAGAGCCGTTTTCGGTCAACGTATTGCCCACCTTGAAGCCCACCATGCAGTAGTCGCCCTTCTTGCCGCTATGCGCCGACAGGGCTTTCGCTATCACCTCGAAAGCATCGCGGCCATAGAAGTCATCGGCATTGATGACGGCAAACGGCTCCTTGACGGCATCGCGTCCCATCCACACGGCTTGTCCCGTGCCCCAGGGCTTGGTGCGTCCGTCCGGAGCCGTGAAGCCTTCGGGAAGCTCGTCAAGCGACTGGAACACAACCTCCACAGGCACATGTCCCTCATACTTCGAAAGTATCTTGGCTCTGAAGTCATCTTCAAAGTCGTGGCGGATGACAAACACCACCTTGCCGAAGCCGGCTCTGACGGCATCGAATATGGAGTAGTCCATGATAGTCTCACCCGAAGGTCCCAGAGGGTCAAGCTGCTTGAGTCCTCCGTAGCGGCTCCCCATGCCGGCAGCCATAACGTATAATGTCGGTTTCATAATCTCAATATGGTTTACTTATATGACATCTAATTCATACACGATTACATGATGGTATCTCTCGCCGGGGCGCAGTATAGCCGACGGGAAACCGGGATGGTTAGGCGCATCGGGAAACATCTGGCATTCGAGGGCCACTGCATCGTAATCCTTATAGTCCGCTCCATGACGGCCCTCGGGAGTGCCGCCGGTCAGCCAGTTGGCGGTATATAGCTGCATGCCGGGATACGTGGTCCTGACCGTCAGCCGCCGCCCTGATACGGGGCTGTAGAGCTCGGCACCCTTCACCGGAGTGCTGTGGCCGTCGTAAGCGTCAAAGGCATAGCAATGGTCATACCCTTTGCCATGGAGGAGGGCATCATAGTGCTCGCGGATGTCACGGCCTACCTCCTTAGGCTCGGTAAAATCCATGGGCGAGCCTGCCACCCTGCGCAGCGTGCCTGTCGGCTCGAGGGTATCGTCAGTCTCCACGTAGGAGGAGGCATTTATTTGCAGCACATGCCTGAGGGCACAGCCTGAGCCTTCGCCGTCAAGATTCCAGTAGGCGTGGTTGGTCATGTTGACCGGGGTGGGAGCATCGGCTTCGGCGTCATACTCTATGGTCAGCACATTGTCATCGCTCCAGGTATATGTGACCTTTGCCGTCACATTGCCGGGATAACCGCTGTCGCCATCGGGACTGTGGAGGGTAAAGGCCACACTGTCGGTGCCTATGTCATAGTTCCACAGACGGTTCTGGAAGCCTTCGGGGCCTCCGTGGAGATGGTGGGGGCCGCAGTTGACAGGCAGCTCATACTCCTTGCCGTCAAGGGTGAAACGGCCGTGGCAGATACGGTTGGCATAACGGCCCGGGGTCTTGCCCATAGTGGGGCCGTCATAAAGGTAGTCCGATATATTTCGGTATCCGAGCACCACATCGTCCATCTTGCCATTGCGGTCAGGCACGTTTATCTCTACGATGCCGGCCCCGATGGAGCTGAGCACCACGGATGCCCCTTTGTCGTTGGTCAGGGTTATTATAGCGGCATCACCCTTGGGAGTGGCTGCCGTGTCGAGAGTTATTTTCATGGGTCTTAGAGGGTGTTTAATAACAAAAGTTAAATCCTGAGCTGCGGATTTTGAGATG
>UQDU01000030.1 GCA_900539915.1 uncultured Bacteroidales bacterium
CGAGATCCTGAGATGTCTCGTGGGCTCGGAGATGTGTATAAGAGACAGATGTCGATGATGTGGTCGGCGCATTTGAGCACGTCGAGGTTGTGCTCGATGACAAGGACGGTGTTGCCTTTTTCTACGAGGCGGTTGAGCACTCCGAGGAGGGTGTTGATGTCCTCGAAGTGGAGACCCGTGGTGGGTTCGTCAAGTATGAACAGGGTCTTGCCGGTATCGCGCTTGGCCAATTCGGTGGCGAGCTTGACACGCTGGTTTTCGCCGCCGGAAAGTGTGGACGAGGGCTGCCCGAGTTTGATGTAGCCGAGGCCGACATCCTGTAGCATCTTGATTTTGTTGAGTATGGAGGGCTGGTTGGCGAAAAACTCCACAGCCTGGTTTATGGTCATGTCAAGCACATCGGCTATGGACTTACCTTTGAGACGCACTTCGAGGGTCTCGCGGTTATAGCGTTTGCCGCCGCATGCCTCGCATGGCACGAGCACATCGGGGAGGAAGTGCATCTCTATGGTGCGGTAGCCGTTGCCGTTGCAGCGGTCACAGCGGCCACCGCTGACATTAAACGAGAAGCGTCCGGGCTTGTAGCCGCGCATCTTGGCCTCGGGCAGTTCCACGAACAGATTGCGTATGTCGCTGAACACTCCGGTGTATGTAGCCGGGTTGCTGCGTGGAGATTTGCCGAGGGGAGACTGGTCAACAGTCACTACCTTGTCTATATTCTCTATACCTTTGACGCTCTGATAGGGGAGCGGTGCCTGGCTGCTGCGGTAGAAACGTTGCGAGAGGATGGGCTGCAGGGTAGCGTTGACGAGGGTTGACTTGCCGCTGCCGCTCACTCCGGCCACGCATGTCAGGGTGCCGAGCGGCAGATGGAAGTTGACGTTGCGCAGATTGTGGCCGCAAGCCCCTTCTATGACTATCTCCTTGCCGTTGCCTTTACGGCGTATTGAAGGTATTTCTATCGCTTTATGTCCGTTGAGATACTGGGCGGTAGCCGTCTCGGTCTTCAGCATTTTCTTCGGTGTGCCCTGAAATACCACTTCCCCTCCGTGCCGTCCGGCTTTGGGCCCTATGTCCACTATGTAGTCGGCCTCGAGCATCATGTCCTTGTCGTGTTCCACGACTATGACGGAGTTGTCGGCATCGCGCAGCCGCTTGAGCGAATCTATGAGGCGGCGGTTGTCGCGCTGGTGCAGCCCTATGCTCGGTTCGTCAAGGATGTAAAGCACGTTGACCAGTTCGCTGCCTATCTGCGTGGCAAGACGGATACGCTGGCTCTCGCCGCCTGACAGTGTGGCACTGTTGCGGCTGAGTTGCAGATAATCCAGGCCTACATCCACGAGAAACGACAGGCGGTTACGGATTTCCTTGAAGATTTCGCCTCCTATCTGCCTCTGGCGGTCGGTCAGGCGTCCCTCCACTTCACACGACCATTGATACAGGTCCTTGATGTCAAGGGCGCAGAGGTCGCCGATGTTCTTGCCGTCGATGAAATAGTGGAGAGCTTCGCGGTTGAGCCGCTGGCCTCCGCACTCGCTGCAGGTGGCGCGCGAAAAGAACTGGCCGCTCCATTTCTGGGCCGCCGCTCCGGCATCGTCGCTCTGCTGCATCTCTATGTATTTTACGAGACCGTCATACGTGTTGAAGTAGTTTGACGTGGCGAGTGTGTCGTTTTTGAGGGTGAGATGCCGTGTGGTGCCATTGAGGATGTCGCTTACACACTCTTCGGGCAGCTCGCCGACGGGAGTGTCAAGCGATGCTCCATAAAGCTCGCATATGGCCTCTATCTGCCAGAACAGCAGTGTGTTGCGGTATTTGCCGAGAGGCAGTATGCCGCCGTTGCGTATGGAGAGCTTTGGATTGGGGAAGATTTTCTCGCGGTCTACGATGTTGACGTATCCGAGGCCCTTGCAGCAGCGGCATGCCCCCTGCGGAGAGTTGAACGAGAAGTTGTGGGGCGCAGGTTCGGCATAGCTGAGCCCCGTGTCGGGATCCATCAGCCGTTTGCTGTAGTGATGCACCTCGCCGCTGTCAGCGTCAAGTATCATCAGCGAGTTGTCGCCCTGACGCAGTGCTTCCTGCACGGTCTCGCGCAGTCGCGAATCGTCCTTGCCTGATACTTTCAGGCGGTCCACTACAAGCTCCACGGAGTGGTTTTTGTAGCGGTCAAGCTTCATGTTGAGCTCGATTTCGCGCAATTCGCCGTCGACACGCACTGTCAGATACCCTTTTTTGCGCAGGGTCTCGAAAAGTTCCTTGTAGTGTCCCTTGCGGTTGCGCACGAGAGGGGCGAGGATGTATATCTTTTTGCCGTCAAAGGCTGACAATATGAGGTCAACAATCTTCTCGTCGGTATATTTTATCATCGGTTTGCCCGATATATAGCTCCGTGCTTCTCCGATGCGAGCATACAGCAGACGCAGAAAGTCATAGATTTCGGTGGTGGTACCGATGGTGCTGCGCGGATTGCGGTTGATGGTCTTCTGCTCTATGGCTATTACCGGCGACAGTCCGTCGATGCGGTCAACGTCAGGGCGTTCCATGGCGCCGAGCATATTGCGTGCGTATGACGAGAATGTGTCAATGTAACGGCGTTGCCCTTCCTTATATATCGTGTCAAATGCCAACGACGATTTGCCGCTCCCCGACAGCCCGGTTATGACGGTAAGCGAATTGTGGGGAATGGTCACATCGATGTTTTTAAGATTGTTGACTCGTGCGCCGTTGACTGTCAGGGCGTCTATGCGTCCCGGCAGCGCGGATGAGGGGTTTACAGCGGATATGTCAGTCTTTTGGGTCATTGTGTGTGTTGCGGTTCTTACTTCACCACCCAGTCGTGGTTGTAGACCTCTTTGTTGCGTTTTGAGCGGGTCAGGCTCTTCTTCTTTGCTACGAATACGTCATAGACCTTGCCGGATTTGTTGGGCAGGGAGGTAGAGCGTATCCATGGGTTGAGGGTGCGGAGCTGGAGATATGTCATGCCGTGTTCCTTGGCCCAGTCGGTCCATGAATCCACGGGGGTATTGACCGGCACCACATAATAGTCATAGGGCTGATAAAGCTGGTCGGCTCTCAGACGATACCCGAATTCCTTGGGATGCTCCAGTATTATCTTCATGGCAAGCAGACGGAAGGGGTATCTCATGGTCTCCTGGGGGAGCCACAGGTCAAATGCCGAGTCGGTGCCCTGTGCGCCGAGTTCTCGCGATATGCGCCCCATGCCGGCGTTATAGCTTGCTGCCACCGATTCCCAGCTGCCATACTTGGCGTAGGCGTTTTTAAGATATTTTGTAGCGGCTTCGGTTGCCTTGATTGGGTGGTAGCGTTCGTCTACATAGTCGTTTACTTCCAGCCCGTACTCGCGTCCGGTCGAAGGCATGAACTGCCACAGTCCGGCCGCTTTGGCTCCCGATAGGGCCAGGGGGTCGAAGTTGCTTTCTATGGCCGAGAGGTACACGAGGTCTTCGGGCACGCCGTTGGCTTTAAGTATCGGCACTATGATGGGCATATATCGGTTGGCGCGTTTGAGTGTGAGCAGGGTGGAGCCATGGGTAAATGCCATGGCGGTCAGCTCGCGGTCAAGACGCTCGTAGTAGTCGCTGTTGTCGAGGTCGAATTTCTGCCCGGCAAAAGTGATGCTGTGGGGCAGGGTGGGGTTGACTACGTTGGCAAACCGTGTTTCGTTGTTGTCTCGGTTTGATGCCATGACGGCTGTCGGTGTCAGCATGGCTGCGATGGTCATTGTGGCTGCGATGCTTTTGATACTCATTGATTTCATAGAGTAGATTATTGGGATATTAGATGGTGTTTAACTTTTGTTATTAAACACCCTCTTAATGTCAATGGATTGATGATGTATTAACAATCTGGATTGTATAGAGGATTAGGAGGCGGTGAGGATTATTTGAAGTGCAGGATGTTTATGTCGCCGCCGAGCTTATACTGCTGGCCGTCATTGCCTGTGGCTGTGATGACGTAGTAGTAGGCTCCGGCTGGTACGGTCTTGCCTCCGGATTTGCCGTCCCAACCCTGTTCGGGGTCGCGTGAGGAAAACATCTCTTTGCCCCACCGGTTGAATATGTGGCATTCATATTCGCGCAGGGAGCGGTAGCTGACTTTCCACTCGTCATTTACACCATCGCCGTTTGGCGAGAACGCATTGGGGCACGCCAGGTAGGAGTCCGTGATGGTCACGGCATAGGTGTGCAGGGGATGGGTGGGCATGTCGGGCTCATCACCCCATGCGTACAGTCCTACATAGCTTACGCCGGGATTGTTGAATGTAAACGTCCAGTCGGTGTCATCTGTGGTATAGTAGGGCTGCGATAGGTCTTCGGCTCCCGATATGACCCACTGGATATTGGCGCACTTGTCGGTCACCTCTGCCTTGAAGCAGATGTCGGCCGGCGCATTGCCCCCGAGTATGTCGTCGGGCACGTTTGTGCGGTTGAAGTTGGTGGGCATGTCATACACGCGGGCAGCGTATATGGCGGTGGCATAGTCGCTGTTGAGTTTCGTCCAGCCTTTTTCGGCCTCCTCCTCTTCAGGGGCCTGGGCTAAGACGCTGCTCGTGGCGGTTGAGATAGCCGCCAGCATCCAAAGTATATGCAGTCTCATAGAAGATGGTATGTACATTTGTCTGTTTTGCGTATTGGACCTCATACATGTTATACATGTGCGGTCAATTAACAAAAATACGCAAAATCCCTCGGATTATGAAACCATATGAGGCATATTAATATGCCGAGGGAAAATTTAACATTATTTTCCTAACGCCATCTGAAAAATAATGCTTAACTTTGTGGTCGCATTAGCAAAAGCGATGCCCGGGGTGTAGCACAGTTGGCAGCGCGCCACGTTCGGGACGTGGAGGTCGGAAGTTCGAGTCTTCTCACCCCGACTAAAAAATGACAGGCTTCAATTCTACAGAATCTGGAGCCTGTCATTTTTTGTGATGTATATGTGCTTGCCCTGTACAGTCAAATAAATGAGGGAGGGTAGTGCTCGGGCGCAGATTGGCCGGGATGCGGCGCAATGTCACTAACTTCGGCAGTCGTTAATACTTGAAAAGGCGTTCTTATGGAGTAGGGACATGCCATGGCATGTCGCCAAAAGCGTTGCAAATTAGGGCGTTGCGTGAGCAGCCATGCTAATGATGGGTGTTGCGTTAGCAGACATGCCATGTCCCTACTACGATGAGTGCATTCCCTAAGTTAGTGACATTTGGATGCTGTGTGGCCGGGATGCCTTGCGGTTTAATTTATGAGTGGGAGGTAGGCTCCATAGCCTTCAGCCTCCATCTCATCTTCGGGGATAAAGCGGAGGCTGGCGCTGTTGATGCAGTAGCGGAGGCCGCCGCGGTTGCGTGGGCCGTCAGGGAATACGTGGCCGAGATGTGAGTCGCCATGGCTGCTGCGGACTTCGGTGCGCGTCATGCCGTGTGATAAATCGAGGTGTTCCGTCAGTGCTGACTCTGATATGGGACGTGAGAAGCTGGGCCACCCGCATGGGCTGTCAAACTTGTCGGATGACAGAAACAAGGGCTCGCCGGTGACGATGTCTACGTATATGCCTTTGCGGTGTTCGCGGTAGTATTCGTTGGTGAACGGACGTTCGGTATGGCTCTCCTGAGTGACCGCATATTGCAGCGGTGTCAGGCGTGATTTCAGTTCGGCATCAGATGGTTTGGTATAGTCGGCGTGCATGGGGAATGTTGTTTTAATGGGTGATTGCTATCTTTTCAACAATTTTGCCATGCCGTTTGATGTATATGCCAGGGGTGAGTTTGTCATGGTCGATGGTTTCGCCTATGATATTATAGTAAGTGGCGGTGTCGTCGTCGGGCGTGTTGTCGGTTACGTCATCGGCAGCGAGTGACGGGTGGAACGTGGATATGGATTTCAGGTATTCCCACACGGCACCGGGGCGCCATTGATAGGTCATCGCGCCCTGTTGCATGGTCCAGTCGGGATTGGTGGGGCTCCATGTCTGATATTTCCAGTTGTAGATTTCAGGCTCCCACCACAGCGCGCCGTCACATACCCCTGTGGCTTTAAGCGCAGGTATGAAATATTCCATGAATTTCAGCTGGTCCTCGTTGCACTTGGCCGAATTGCTTTCCACGCCCCATGGTATTGCCGACGTGTAATAGCTGTTCATGCCGGTTTCGCATATCAGTGTGCGTTTGCCGTATTTCTGGTGTATTTTCTTGACGGCATCCACGCATGCCTCGGCTCTTGTGCGCCACATGGTGGTGTTGTCCTTGTCGGCTCCCTCCTGGGGCTGGGGGTATATCGACACTCCGAACAGGTCATAGTCCAGCGCATCGTTGACCACTCCGAGAGTCCAGTCGAGAGTTTCCCATTCCGCTCCGTGGGCGGTCATCAGTACCCTCTTTGCGTCTGGATATATCTCTTTCACCGTCCTGGCTGCCGCATTGAATATGGTGATGAAGCCTTCGGCGCCGTCGTTGCTGATGACACCGTAGTCTGTGACGGTCTTGCCGTCAGGGCTTTGCAGAAGGAATCCTCCGCCTACCTCATTGCCGATCTGTACCCATGCCACGTCCACATTTTCCTGCCGGCAGGCATTAAGCACGTCAGCGACATGGGCTGACGCAGACCGGGCAAGCCCCTCGGTGGATGTATCGGTCCATGCGGCCGGAGTCCACTGCTGCCCGGGGTGGCACCAGTTGTCGGAGAAATGGAAGTCGACCATCACGCGCTGGCCGTTGTCACGTGCTTCGCGCGCCTTGACCAGCAAGTCGGCCTTGTCACACCATACCTGCGGCGCACCGAGGCAGTAGGCATACTGGGGGTCAACGAACACCCTCAGCCTGATGGCATCAAATCCGTAATCAGCGGTCAGGGCCGGCACAGATGTCAAAGCCCCCTCCGCATCGTACACGTTGACCCCTTCGGCCTCCATCTGGGTGTACCATGAGATGTCGGCACCGAGAGCGAAATCGGGATATTTGTTTTCGGCAAGCGACATCAGCGGAGCGGCCAAACCCAGAAGTGTCGTTATAATGCAGGCAGGAGTAGTGTTTTTCATAAGCACGAAATTAAAATTAAGGTATGATACCCAAAAAAACTCTGAAAAAATAGAACGATGAAACATCCTGATTAACAGTAAGTAACCCCATCGGGCTGCAAAATCAATCAGCAGAATCAATGCAAATTTACACAACCGCTTTTGTATTTAAAAATATTTTTGTAATTTTGTACTGCCTTTACGGCGAGGTCCTATAGCTCAGTTGGTCAGAGCACCTGACTCATAATCAGGGAGTCCTTGGTTCAAGCCCAAGTGGGACCACCAAGAAGAACGACATTGATTTTCAGAGAGATAACTCAAAAATCAGTGTCGTTTTTGTATATTCGAGGACGCATTTTACTTCAAAAAAAAGCGTATCATTGCACAAAATGGATGCACTTTGCACAAAAAAGATGCAGACCGCGTGCAAGTTCGCGTGCAAGTAAAATATGGCTAACACTCGTTTCTTTCTCGACAAGAGAAATGCCAAGGAAGGCAAGCCGGTGGTGTTGAAGATTGCTATTGCACATCAACACAAGTCTGCATTAATTTCGCTTGATGCGAAAATTCTTCCCGAACAATGGGATGACAATGCGAAACAGATAGTCAAGCACCCCGATAAAATGGTGCTCAACACCTACATTAACCGCATCAAGAGTCAAGTCGATAGTCTCATAGTCCGATGGACTAACGAGGGTATCATAAACTCCATGTCGGCTTCCGATATTAAAGAACGCTGCATGGAGGAACTTGACCCAGACAGGAAAAAAGCGAAAGAGAACCAGACCACCTTCTTCTACCGCTTCAACCGATACGCAGCACGAATGAAACCGGGAAGCAAGCGCACATTCTACCACACGCTGAACCGCCTTACGGCGTTCAAGGGTGAGGATTATCTGCGGTCGTTGAAGTTCGAGGACATGACGGTGGACTGGCTGAAGGAGTTCGATGCGTTCATGGCTAAAACGGCACCCTCGAAAAACAGCCGCAACATCCACTTCCGCAATATCCGCACCGTATTCAACGATGCCATCGAGGACAACATCACCTCCTTCTACCCTTTCCGGCGCTTCAAAATCAAGGGCGAAGTGACGGCTAAGCGCGACTTGTCGGTGGAGGAACTGCGCCGCCTCGTTTACTTCGATTGCGAAGAATGTGCAGTCAAGTACCGCGACTACTTCATGCTCATGTTCTACCTTATGGGTATAAATAATGTGGACCTCTGTCACCTTAAAGAGATAACAAAAGGCCGGCTGGAGTTCCACCGCACCAAAACACATCACTTTTTCTCGATGAAGTTAGAGCCGGAAGCAATGGCTCTAATCGAGAAATACCGGGGCGAAGAATGGCTACTTGACATTCTCGACCACTGGACCACTTAGGCTTGATTAACGAAAGCGCGGTGGCGGTGTCGCAACGCCAGTATTATTTAATCGCTCTCCAATCAAACTTCTCGAGTTGATATTCAGTCCACTGCCACTTACCATTGGAATCTTCGGAAATTTCAGGATGGCTTTTAAGCAAATCTCTAATGGTTTTCTTTATGATGTAGCCACGAAGCAACATAAATCCCAAGTCAAGTAAACGTTCTTCATCAGATAAATCTTGATATTCGGAAGAATAGCTGTCAATATAGGCTTTGATATGATGTGGTAAATCAAGAGAACCATACATAAAGTATCTTTCTTTATGCAATGGTCGCTTAGAATTAATGTGGTGATTTATCTATATTCATATTCTAAAATGCGTTATGCGATTGAAGCCTTCCGGTATCAAGACCTTAGGCTTGATTCACGAAAGCGCGGCGACTAAGGCGCAACTTCAAAATAATATTTCAAAATGTATAAGGAATAAAACCATCTGAAGCGTCTATGTCAAATGACGAATCATTGAAGTTGAAGAGGATATGTTTTCCTTCAACGACACGTATTCTAACGTAATAAGAACGACCCTTCCGCAGTTCTTTCCAGCCAGAAGCCTTGTTATATGCGAGGACAGCATCAGTCGAGACTAATATCACTCCAGAATTGGCACAAACAAAGCAGATGGATTCAACGCCTTTATCTTTGAAGTATTTAGTAACGCAACTAAACCAATAGGTGCCATCAGGGTATAGTTTGGAGTTAACGATAGCCAAAGGCTTTCCATTGGACGAACGATAAATAGAACGCTCAATTTTATCAGAAGCTGAAAATTTCAAATTGTCAGGAAGAATTTCAGCTACCTGTTCAAGTGAAAGAAATGAAGCCTGATCCATAGATAATAAACTAAAGATTAACGCCATGTTCCATTAAGGTTTTCTTAATCTGCATGGCAACATGATATGCAAGATTTACAGGTACAGCGTTACCAATCATTTTATAACCATAGTTAACATCGTTATAAATGAAGATATAGTCATCCGGGAAACTTTGAACACGGGCAACCTCTCGTACAGACATACGACGATATAGATGTTCAGAACCCTCAGCGAAAACTTGAACGTTAGGAGCAAGTTTAATCATTTTGGGGGCCTGAGGATGAAGTTGGCATTGGCGACCACTTGCTTGAACGGTAAATCCGGGTTCATCCCATGAGCGAACTCTGTTGCGAGACATGAAAATAGGAGAATAAGCACCTATGAAATATTCATGATTCGGAACTGAGCATTCGTCTCCATTGGTTTTATTTTTTTCTTTGGCCGGTATGGCAGAGTCTTTCAAATCCCAAATAGCATCTCTGAGGGTTGGCTTAGAGCTTATAGGAGTTGGGTATTTGAAATCTGCAATTTGTAAATCTTTTCGGAAACCTATATAGAAAACTCGGTCGCGGTCTTCCGGAACGTCAAAATCGTTTGCATTAAGCATTTTAAGATTAACGTCATAACCAGCTTCATCGAAAAGTTTCATAAATCCATCAACTGCAGCAGAGTGGCGTTTAGCCAACATACCAGATACATTCTCCGCTACGAAGAAGAGCGGTTTGGTGTCCCGAAGGATGCGAATGTATTCATAGAAAAGTTGACCACGGGCGTCTTCAATACCCTTAAGAGAACCGGCTTCGCTCCATGACTGACAAGGAGGTCCGCCAATAATACCGGTAACGCCCTGAGGGAAACGTTCGGATGGAATCTTCCTAATATCGCCTTCGATAAGGTCAACATCGGGAAAATTCGCTCTGAAAGTAGGACATATTTTAGGGTCGAATTCATTAGCGACAAGAGTCTTAAATCCCGCGTTATGAAAACCACGGTCTAAGCCGCCTGCGCCAGAAAATAAACTTATAAGAGTCCACATATTAGTATTTCCAAATGCAATTGATTGTTAAAATAGCGGTAGGCATTCCGACAATTTGAATGTCAAATTTAAGGGATGGCTCAACATACGTGGCAGCATTGTGAATACGGAAGGAGAATTGCCAACCTCCATCCATGTATACTTCCACAGTGTTGTTCTTGCCAGGTACAAAGTCGATATGGACAATGCGTGATGGCAATGAAACAATAGGAACCTCTATCTCTGCTTTCTTTTCAGAAGATGGAAGATTAAGAGTGCCATGCATATTGAAACCTTGAATACGGGTTAACTCTTCTCTGTCAATGCTGATAACTTTATAGAAATCAAATTTACCGAGAAGATATTCAACCATCTTGGAAGGAACATCATCATGTAATTTACTTTGAAAAGAAATTTCATTGATGAAGGCTTTTAATAAGGGTATATAGACATCATTTTCTTTATCAGGCAAATCTGAAAATTTGGTGCCTAATGATTTTTCCTTAGTAAGATAGTTGAATACTGGATTTACAGCTTTCCAATAATCGTCAGAACATGGGATAGAATACCAAGAATTTCCAAAATCCAGTTGAGAACTTAAACGACTATGTTTAACAGCAAAATGATTATGTTTTAAGCTAAGACCAATTTCCCAAGTAATGGCATGTCGAATAATCAGAATATCTCTGACATCACCTGTTTCTCCATTGGTGTCAGCTTGTATAAGCAATTCAAGCGAATCATCAGAGAGTTCAGTGATTCTTGGCTCCATTGCAAAAATTTGTGCGACGGCAGCCATGGAACTTATTTTATATATTCGTTGGTCTTCAGTTGATAACGTATTCCATGCTCGTTGAGCAGCGGAGAAACAGGAATTCTGTATAAGAACACAGGGACGAACCTTGGAGATTTGAGCTTCAAGATTCATCAAACAGGCATATTCGTAGGCCCTGCCCTGATCATTACTCTTACTACTCATAGGCGAATAGCTTAGTGGATTTTGAAGATGAGATAAAATGATAATTTGGATGCAAAGTTAAAAAAAATTCGATATTTCGGAACTCGACCGCAAAGATAATTAAACAGGTGGGCGAATATCGCGCCCACCTGCGTTAAATGTTTGTTAATAGCAGTCGATAGCTTCGATGAACGGTGCGTCGGCAGGTTCGCACGAGCGGAGCGGATAGCGATCCGGCATGGCGCGTTCATCTTTATCGTAACCGAGACCTGCGCAGAAAGCGAGAGCGGCTTCCTCGGTGTCGAAAACTTCAGGCTCGGAGAAGTCGAGCATATCGTCAGAGTCAAGGTATTCTTTAAAGCCGTCAATATCATCGTTAACGAGGAAACTGATGGCAAGGGGGTCAGATATAACGTAAACTTTTACTGCCATAAAAAGAAGATTTTGAAGTTGTCTTTGTAGCTAAGTCTGTAGGTCGTAGGAGATGCCGCGCACCCCATTTTATGTGCTCTGTACCGTGGTAGTTGCGGAGGGGACCAGCAGGGCAGAGGTTTCCCATAGGAGATAGAGCGGAAGGAAGACTACGGCGAGGGTGAAGGGGTCGCCGGTGGGAGTGACTACGGCTGCGAGAATGAGGAGGGCTACTATGGCGTGACGGCGGAAGCGAGTGAAGATGGTGCGCGTCAGTATATGTAGGCGGCCCAACATCCATGCTATCAAAGGCAGCTCGAATATGATGCCCATGGTCAGGATGAGGGTGAGGAAATTGTCCATGTAGGAGTCTAAGGAGAGTGTATTGGTGACGGTGGAGGTCAGATTGTAAGTGGCGAGAAAGCGGAGAGTGAGAGGGAATACGAGCAGATATCCTACGGACACTCCGATGTAGAACATAACGGTGCCGAGGAGGTAGGCGGTGCGTGCTCCGCGCTTCTCCTCGGGTCGCAGACCCGGCTCTACAAAAGTCCACAGCAGATACAGCAATCCCGGAAACGCCAAAATCAATGCTGCCCATAGGCTCAGGGAAAAATGCAGAAAAAACTGTGTGGACAGGTTGAGGTTGATCAGTCGGATTTCAAATGGCGTTATGGCGAAGTCGGGCATCATGCTGCCTCCGAGGCTGGTAAGCCAGCGGTAGAGTATGAAGTCAGAGCTGCATGGAGCCATGATTACGTGGTCCATTAGCCAGGGCATCGCCGCAAAACATCCGGCTCCCACCGCTGTCAGCAACAGGAGTGCCTGGATAAGCACCTTGCGCAGAGCGTCAAGGTGGTCCCAAAACGGCATTTCGCCGCTGTTATTTTCCCGATTCTTTCGGGTCTGATTCATCTTTGCGGTTTACCTCGTCAGTAACTTCGTTGAGGCCGTCTTTAAACGAGCGGACACCCTTGCCGAGGCCGCGCATCAGTTCGGGTATCTTGCGGCCGCCGAACAGCAGAAGTATCACCACTGCGATTAGAATCAGTTCGCCCGTGCCGAGATTGAGAAAGCCGGTTGTCATATCGGATTATAATAATTGTTTAAGCTGGTTTATGCCCTCTCAGCAGTCATAAAACTGTGTGAAAGCTCTGGTTATCATCATGTGGTCATCGGCAGAAGCCGTCTCGCGCACGGAGTGCATGGCCCACAGGGCAGCCCCCATGTCCACTCCGCGGAGATCTATCTGCGAAGTCAGTATGTTGCCGAGAGTGGAGCCGCCGGCCACATCGCTGTGGTTGACAAAGTATTGATACGGCACGCCGGCATCCTCGCATACCGTGCGGAACACGGCTGCCGAATCGGCATCGGTCATATATTTGCAGTTGGCGTTTATCTTGATTACAGGACCTCCGCCGAGCACCGGATGGTTAGTCGGGTCGTGCTTCTCAGGGTAGTTGGGATGTATTCCGTGTGCGTTATCGGCCGAAACCATGAAGGATGACGCCACTGCGCGGAGGTAGTCTTCATCATCGCCTCCGAGAGATGCCGTGATGCGCCGGCATATGTGGGCAAGCACTGGCGATGCGGCTCCCTGCTTGGTGCCGCTGCCGGTCTCCTCATTGTCAAATATGGCCATGATGCGAGTCATGCGCTGATTGCCTTTAGATGCTGTCAGGGCTGATACGGCGGCATGTACCATCGACAGGTCATCCAGACGTCCCGAGCTGACAAACTCGTCATTAAGTCCCAGCAGACACCCTTTCGTGGTATCATACAGGCTGATGTCAAAGTCCAGAATCCGGCTGCTCTCTACGCCTAATTGTTCGGAAATCAGTCGCAACAGCAACCCGTCAGCTTCGGCGCGGTCACGTATATGTCCGAGCACAGGCAGCATATCCTTCTGCTTTGAAAGCGGATTGCCGTCGTTGACCTGACGGTTGAAGTGGATGGCAAGGTGCGGTATGGTGAGCAACGGACGGTCAATGCGTATCAGCCTTGCTTCGGGACGCAGCGGATTGTCGGTGCGGAGTATCACGCGCCCGGCTATGGATAGCGGACGGTCAAACCATGTGTACAGTATCGGCCCTCCGTAGACCTCAGTGTTGAGTTTGACGATATTTCCGTCAGTGACCATCGCGGCGTTAGGCTTGATGCGGAATCCCGGTGAGTCGCTGTGGGCCGATATGATTTTGAAACCTTCCGAGGCATTCCCGTCGCCCACGATGAAAGCAAACAAAGCGGAGCCGTTGGCCGTGGTGTAGTATTTGCCTCCGGGATGTAATTCCCATCGGTTACGGCGGTCAAGTCCGGTAAACCCGGCACCATCAAGGATATGTTTGAGTGTATGGACGGCATAGAAATTGCATACGGACGCATCCATGAAGTTGAGCAGTCCGTCTATGGAGTTTCCGAAATCTTTCATAATAGTGTATGTATTTATGAGTTAGAGAGTGAACTGAAATAGCGGCGTGTCTCTTCCTTGACTTTCTTGCGCAGAAGTATCAGGGCGAGCATGGTGTGAAATGCCATGAACGCATAGAATAGGTCACAAAGGCCTACGGCGGCCTTGAGAGGCACCACGGCAAATAGAATCAGCGAGAGGATGAAGAAGTATGTGTACCATCGTGCTTTGCGCCGCCCCCATAGGTAGCTGGCACATGTGAATCCATAGAATGAATAGCTGAACATCGACGACATGGCGAAGCACAGCACGATGGTCAGCAGAAACATATCGCCGTAGGGGATGGCCGTGCGGAACGCCTGCATGGCCACCGTCAGCCCCTGCACCTGCCCAGAGGAGATGTCGCCGCAAAGCAGTATAGCCAAGGCGGTCAGGGTACACACGAGTCCTGAATCTATGGCCGGTCCGAGCATCGCCACGAGTCCTTCCTTGACAGGTTCGGTGTTGCGCGATGCTCCGTGCATGATGGTAGCGGTGCCAATGCCGGCATCGTTGACAAATGCAGCTCGTCGTGCCCCTATGATGGCTATACCGGCGAGCGCACCCCAGCCGGCGCGGAGATTGAAGGCTTCGGTAAATATAGAGGCTATTACTCCCGGCACATCCTGCAGGTGCGTGACGATGATGTAGCTGACGAGCGCGAAGTAGAGAGCCACCATAAACGGCACAAGGTATGAGGCCACTTTGGCTATGCGTCTGATGCCTCCGAGCACCACCAGAGCCACTACGGCGGCGATGGCTACGCCTATGGCAAACCGCAGACTGACGGTGTCGGCGCCGTCCCATACTCCGGCCACGAGGGCTTCGGTCAGCTGGTTGGCGTTGAGTATGCAGAGTGTCCCGAGCATTCCGGCAAATGCAAAAGTCAGAGCCAGCGGTCGCCATTTCTTGCCGAGACCACGTTCGATGATGTGCATGGTGCCACCTTGCGGATTGCCGTCACGGTCACGTCCCTTGTATTTGATGGCGAGGACACCTTCGTGGTATTTGGTTGACATGCCCACCAATGCGCTCATCCACATCCAGAATATAGCTCCTGGTCCACCCATCATCAGGGCTATGGCCACGCCGGCTATATTTCCCATGCCGATAGTGGCTGACACGGCCGAAGCAAGAGCCTGGAGTGAACTTATTTGACCTGTGGCTTTGCCGTCGGCACTCTGCTTGGTGCGGAGCACTCTGACAGAGTGTGGCAGACGTCGCAGGGACGTGAAACCGCTGTAGCAAAACAGGAACAGTCCGCCTCCTATCAGCAGCACGAACAGCGGATAGCCACACAGTGCATCGGCTACAGAGGTGAGCCATTGCCCCATGGTTTCAAACACGGAATTTATGTCAAGTGTATGAAGTGCGGTGGTTAGTGTCGGTATCATTAAGATATTTTGCAAGAAACGGAGCCAATGTGCTAAGATATATTAAAACATTTGACATATTAAAACATTTGACTGCCTGGTAACGTTATTACAAATATACGAAAAAAGATTTCATTATATAAATACTTAACAGGTTATGCGTCATTTTCTCAAAGTTTCAAGTGCTTTGATTGCATCGGCACTTGCTGTAGTAACAATCAGTGCCCAGGAATCCGCTGTCGAAATCCCTGACGACACGGTCATACTCAATGCTAAGCCCGAGGAACTGAATACCGAGGCCCATCAGCGTATCTTCAATGCCCTTTTTCAGCCTGACGGCTGGCACTATGAGGTGCGTCAGGCTCCGCGTTTCCTTTTCGTGGATAAGAAAGGCCGTGTGGCTCTCGGTATCGGCGGCATGCTTAAAGGAACGCTGCAATATGATTTTGACGGGTCGGTTGACGGCAACGGCTCTTTTGTTCCGCATGATATACCCGTTCCGTCTGACCCGGAGATGCGGTCAGGTTTTGACGGCACGGTCAATAATTCAAAACTATATATCAAGCTGGTAGGCCATCAGGAAAAACTCGGCAACTACGGCATGTATATCGAGACTGAATTTTCGGGCGGAGAGAGCGGCAACTGCTTCAAACTGAAACAGGCATGGGCCAACATAGGCCGTCTGCGTGCCGGTCTGGCTACCGCGCTTTTCAATGATGATGATGCAGCTCCCTTTACCGTTGACGAGCAGGGACCAGCCGGTGGCACCTGTTCCGATAATGTTGGCATTCAATGGACGCCCCGTTTCGGCAAGGACAAGCAGTGGACTGTCGGAGTGGCTATGGAAGTGCCCCAGGCATCCTATACCCTGACTGACGATACTCACAAGATAGCCCAGCGCGTTCCTGACATCCCGGCCTATTTGCAGTATGGATGGGACGGTGGTGACAGCCGCGTGCGTCTGTCGGCCATCCTGCGCAATCTTTCTTATCGTGATGTCGTCACGGCAGATAACCGCACGGCCACCGGGTGGGGCGTGGAACTCAGTGGCAATATCGCCAGCATACCTAACACTACCATCTTCTATCAGTGCATGTATGGCAAAGGTGTTGCCCAGTATCTCAACGACCTCAGCGGAATGGACTACGACCTGATACCTTCGGTAGATGAAGCCGGCAAACTGATAACTCCGGGAACTCTCGGCTATTTCGCCGGCGTACAGTATGATTTTTCAAGCAAATTCTTCATGTCGGCCACCTATAGCCAGTGCCGCCTGTACAATCAGGCCTCACTCGGAGCTGATGCCTATCGTTACGGCCAGTATGTGGCGGTCAACGGAGTCTGCGAACCTGTCACCGGCCTCCAGTTCGGCCTCGAATACCTCTGGGGCAAACGCGCCGACTGCAACCACACCTCCAACCACGCCAACCGCATCATGTTAATGGCCGCCTACAGCTTCTGACCTCCCCAGAAAATACAAATATGGCGCAGCCCTTCGCCCTCCGAAGTGTCTGCGCCATATTTATTTTATATCGCAAGAGCGATACTGTTATTTTATGTAGATTTTGGTGGTTGAGGTGCCTTGGCGGCGGATGTAGATGCCAGGGGTCAGGGCTGAGGGGTTGATGCGGAGACCCTGGAGGGTGTAATATTCGGCATTTTCGTAGGAGGTGTCTGTGTTGGTGTCGGCTATGGATGAGTTTGACAGAGCCACTGTGACGGTCTCGGACCATGGGCTTTCGCTATGGAGCGTAGCATCTACAGGGACAGCCTTGACACGGTAGTCATATGTGACATCGGGTTTCAGGCCTTTCACCAGATACTGCGTGTCTGTGATGCCTGTTATGGTCATGTCGGTCTGGTCTCCGCTGATGGCCGGGGCTTTCATGCTCTTTGTGGCTGTCGCATCGCCGAGGTAGATGTATGCACTGTAGATGTATGCACGCTTCTTGGCAGCGACGGTTTCTATCTTGATTTTGAAATTCTTGCTGAGTTTGGGAAGCACTACGGTGTAGTCTTGGGCTGTCTTTTCCAATGTGACCTCGGCTGACGAAAGTGTAGTCGAACCGGATAGGGCGGATATGCGCAGTTTGACGTTGGTGTCGTTGTTAAACGATCTTGCATTTACGGTAACAGTGGCGCAGTCATAGTCTCCTATGGTAATATCCGACTTGGTGACTACACCGCCGGTTTTGCTGGTGCTGCCAAACTTGATGGCTTCGGTGGTGCCTCCTGTCTGGGTGTAAAACTCGGCTGAGCCCTCGGTGGTCCAATCCTTAGTGTAGTCGCCGCCCTTGAAAAATTTGGTTGACAGAGCCAGCTCATATTTGATGTCGCGGTGCTCGAATACATTGAGTGTATATGTGACATCGTTATCATCAGCCGGAGACCATACGGCGGTAAAGGAGTCCGGGCCGTTGACTACAGGCGTGTTGCTGCCCGATACCGTAGGTGTGGCCACGGGTGGCAGGGCTGCCTTTGCAATCCAGAAGGAGATGGAACCGTCGTTATTGCGTGTCATTTCGGTCACGGGCATACCGATGGCGCGGCCTGTGTTGGGGCTGAATGAGGGAGTGGATTCATCGGTCAGTTCATTGGCGTTGCCATAGGGCCAGAGGTCGCCGAGCAGGCTCTGTTCGTCAGGCTCATAATAGGTCTCTCCGCCGTATGTGTAACGGTTGAGTTTCAGTTCGCCATCCGCAGGTACCAGCGTCATGCGTTGCAGGTCATAGTCGTTGACCGTGTTGCCGTCCCATGCGCTTTGGCTGTAGGTCACATGTGAAATCATCAAACCATCAGCAGGTATATAGGTGTCCCAGCCCTGGCGTGCGCGGTGTTCAATGATGTAATATTCGTTGTCATCGGCCGGGTTGGTGATTTTGACGGCTTTGTCGGTGGCTGCATTGCCCGAGTTGAACACCGGGAGGGCGTAATTGGTGTTTTCAGTGGCATCATCTATTTTAAGCCAGCCCATGAATTCTTTTTCATAGGCCGAATATCCTATAGGCGTGTAACCGTCATCGTTGTAGCTGCCGGAATCCATCAGCGACCATGATGCCATGCCGAAGTGTCCCGTATATTGCGTGTCATAGAAATCTGGCAGCCCGAGGCAGTGTGAAAATTCGTGGCAGAATGTGCCGATGCCTTCCACCTTGGGTGCTCCGCTCATGACATTTAGCTCGTTGAACACGGCAAAACGGTTTATCTTGGTGGAGTTATAGTTGAGCGATTTGCCATAGTCCGACGATGCCAGATCCCACTGGCATGGCCATACCGACTCGTCAACGTCTGACGATGCCTCGCCTTCGCCGGCGTAGAGAACTATGACTGTGTCACACTCGCCGTCGCCGTCATTGTCATACTTGCTGAAATCTATCTGCCCGGCAAGACCGATACAGGCCTGAGCGACCATTGTGCCCACTCCTTTGTCGTTGCCCCAGTAATCGTTGCCGCCGTAAGTCGCACGTTTGCCCGACAGCGTGTAAGGCCCGTAGACGTCAAATTGCGGTTGGAACAGTCCGTTGGACTGGTCTTCAAAATATTGCCGTGCGCTCGTAGATCCGTCTCTGAAGAATTTCTCAAAGGTAGACCGCGGATTGCTGTCGAGAAATTTCTTGTCGGAATATTGCACAAGCAGCACCGGAATCCTGGCTTGGCCTTTGTTGACCACCTCGCCTGTCTTTTTCAACGGAGTGGCACTCTGCATCTTCACTCGTGAAGATGCGCGTGAACGCAGTATCTGCTGGCCGGAAAGTTCGGCTGCATTTTCGCTGAGGAATGTCTGTTCGGCATGACTGCGTTCGCCGGCGTTATGGGCTTTGAGTGTGGAGAGTCCCGAAGTGGTGAGGTAATGGAAGTCGGCGGCGGAACTCGTGCGTCCTACCGGGATGCCGTCGGTAGTGAGGTATATATGTCGGCGCTCATCGCCGATTTTGATTACTTCGATGGTGCTTCCGTCGCTCTGTGTTATGGTGTATATGCCTTTGCGTGCAGTCACTCCCATCGAGGGTAGCGCAAGCGATAGGGCAAGAAGTGGTAGCAAGGTCTTTTTCATGTTTTTCGGCTTATGGTTATGGGTTGATTTTACCGGAACTGCAAAATTAACTATTGATATGTATTGTTAAGTAATTTTCAGGTTAAAACTTCTAAAACAGATGATGATTTCACCATGGCGTCAACGGTTCGTCGCCGAAATCTATAAGAAGCTGCCGACCTTCGGCATTGGTATCCTGTCGGGCAGTCTGAGCGTTGTGGACTGACAGCCCTAACAATCTCACGGGGTGGGTAGTGCAGTCCACGCTTTTGGCCAGACGCAGAGCGTATTCGGTCAGAATTGCTTCGGAATCAAACAGTTCGGCCACTGTCAGGCTGCGTGTAATCTGTATGAAATCGTTGAACTTGACTTTCAGTGTGAGCGTGTGCCCTGAGAAATTCTTGCGTTCCAGACGTCCGCTGAGATCTTTTATAAGCGTTATCAGCTGCTGCTCCATCTCCTCGGGTGCCGATATGTCATGGTCAAATGTTTCCTCACACCCTACTGACTTGCGCTCGCGCACCGGGCATACAGGGCGGTCATCAATGCCACGGGCGAAATTATAGTATATTATTCCTGATTTGCCAAATTCATCGGTCAGCTTATGTAGCGGCCATTGTCTCAGCTGTAGGCCGTTATGTATCCCGAGGCTGTGCATGTGACGCGCCGTGACCGGTCCCACGCCCCAGAATCGCTCTATATCTATGTTGTCGATAAATTCTATGGCACGCGAGGGGTGGATGGTGCAGAGTCCGTCGGGCTTGCGGTAGTCCGAGGCTATCTTGGCCAGAAATTTGTTGTATGAGACCCCGGCCGAAGCCACAAGCCGGAGCCGCTGACGTATCTTGTCCTTGATTTCACGCGCTATTTCCACGGCCAATTCGATTCCCGGCTTATTGTCTGTGACATCTAAGAATGCTTCGTCAAGTGACAGCGGTTCTACAATATCGGTATATTCATGGAAAATATCGTGGATGGCGGCTGACACTTCTTTGTACACACCCATACGCCCCGGAACGAAAATCAAGTGCGGACACCGGCGTTTGGCCGTGACTGACGGCATGGCCGAATGGATGCCGTAGCGTCGGGCCTCGTAGCTTGCCGTCGCCACCACTCCGCGTGGCCCGTCGTGGCCCACCACGATCGGCATGCCGCGTAGATGCGGATTGTCGCGCTGCTCTACCGCGGCATAGAACGCATCCATGTCGATATGTATTATCTTCCTGAGCTTATCCATTGGCTGTGACACGTGGCTTGTCGGTATGTGTCAGGGGATGGATGGCGGCCTGTAGCCGGGTTTTATCCTACATCCCTGTTACAAATTTATGCATAATTATGCGGAATATATTAATCAGAGGTGTGAAAATCCGATAAAAGTTTGTCGGTGTTGCGGAAAAACATTATTTTTGCAGCGAATTGAAACAGAAGGTATTCTATCATCCGATACCGCGTGAAATGTCATCTCCGTTTCTCCTGTTTTTGTTACGTGGCACGGATGGTATTTGATTTTTTTAAGTAAGACTTAATTTTGAACTCTAATCCAAATATAAAAAGGTAAAACAAAACACAACAACTACTTAACCGCAGCGCCGAGAGGCATAAGCAACCCCCAATTTGTCTGAGTATTGACTCGGCAAAATCAAAAAAACACCATTCACAATCTAATCTCTAAAAAGAAGCGTCTGAACTAAAGTTATGGAGAGCAACGAAAAGAA
Organism: uncultured Bacteroidales bacterium; assembly: GCA_900539915.1. Lineage (GTDB taxonomy): Bacteria > Bacteroidota > Bacteroidia > Bacteroidales > Muribaculaceae > Amulumruptor. The sequence continues at coordinate 21,223 of UQDU01000030.1, forward strand.
GTCGAAACGCCCCCGTATAGGCGTGTCTGCCCCCATGTCGTCTGACAACTTCCAGTCAGCAAACGATTTCAACGGCAAGGAAAATTTCAGTAATTCATCATCAAACGACCGTCAGAACGACTCTGAAGGTCAGTCCGAACAGCAGGGCGGCTACCAGCCCCGTCAGTATCAGCCCCGTCAGTATCAGCAGGGCGGCTACCAGCAGCGTCCCTACGGCAACCGTCAGCAGGGTGGCTATCAGCAGCGTCCCTATGGCAACCGTCAGCAGGGCGGCTACCAGCCCCGTCAGTATCAGCAGGGCGAAGGCGGCTACCAGCCCCGTCAGGGCGGTTACCAGCCCCGTCCCTATAACAACAACCGTCAGCAGGGCGAAGGCGGCTATCAGCCTCGTCAGGGCGGTTATCAGCCACGTCAGCAGGGCGAAGGCGGTTATCAGCCCCGTCAGGGCGGCTACCAGCCCCGTCAACAGGGCGAAGGCGGTTATCAGCCTCGTCAGGGCGGTTACCAGCCTCGTCAGCAGGGCGGCTACCAGCAGCGTCCCTATGGCAACCGTCAGCAGCAGGGCGGCTATCAGCCCCGTCAGCAGCGCTCCTATAACAATCAGGGCGGCCAGCGTCCTTATGGTAACCGTCAGCAGCGTCCCGGTCAGCAGGGCATGCAACGTAACCAGTTCGGTATGCCACACGGAGGCAAGAGCTTCATCCCGCGCCCCAAGCGCATCGAATATGAGGAGACTGTCGTAGATCCCAATGAACCTATCCGTCTCAACAAATATATGGCCAATGCCGGCATCTGCTCACGTCGCGAAGCCGACGAATTCATCCAGCAAGGTCTCGTAAAGGTCAATGGGGAAGTGGTCACCGAACTCGGCACCAAAATCACCCACAACGACAAGGTGGAATATGATGACAAGGTGGTGACTCTCGAGCGCAAGTGCTACATATTGCTCAACAAGCCCAAGGATTGCGTCACTACAAGCGATGACCCCAACGGACGTCTGACGGTGATGGATCTGGTCAAGAAAGCATGTGACGAGCGCATATATCCTGTAGGCCGTCTGGACCGCAACACTACCGGTGTGCTCCTGCTCACCAACGACGGTGACCTTGCATCCAAGCTGACACATCCCAAGTATGTCAAGAAGAAAATCTACCATGTATGGTGTGACAAGGATATCGCCGAGGAGGATATGCAGCGTATCGCCGACGGCATAGAGCTTGAGGACGGCCCCATCCACGCCGACGCTATCAGCTATGCCACCATGACTGACCGCAATCAGGCCGGTATCGAGATACACTCCGGACGTAACCGCGTGGTGCGCCGCATATTCGAGAGCCTCGGTTATCATGTGACCAAGCTTGACCGTGTGTATTTTGCCGGTCTGACCAAGAAAAATCTTCCGCGCGGACGCTGGCGTTATCTCACCCAGGAGGAGGTCAATTTCCTCAAGATGGGTTCGTTTGAATAATCGCCGACAGCTATCGACAGAGATATAACAGATAATTTATGAAGCGTACTAAAATCAAAGATATCTTCGCGCCCGAGCTTATCGGGCGTGAAGTCAATGTGAAGGGTTGGGTCCGCACACGCCGCGGCAACAAGAACGTGCAGTTCATTGCCCTCAATGACGGCTCGACCATCAAAAACATCCAGATAGTGCTCGACCTCGCCAAGTTTACCGACGAGGAGATGCTAAAGCTCATCACCACAGGCTCGAGCCTTGACGTGACCGGTAAGCTCGTAGAGTCGATGGGCAAGGGGCAGACTGCCGAAATCCAGGCCGAGAGCATCACTGTGCTCGGCACCGCAGACCCGGAGGAATATCCTCTCCAGAAGAAGGGTCATACGCTGGAGTTCCTTCGCGAAAAGGCTCATCTGCGCCCTCGCACCAACACCTTCGGCGCTGTGCTCCGCATCCGCAGCACTCTCGCTTTCGCCATACACAAGTTCTTCCAGGAGCGCGGCTTCTTCTATCTCAACACTCCGCTCATCACAGCGAGTGACTGCGAGGGCGCAGGAGCCATGTTCCAGGTGACCACTCTTGATGTGGAGAATCCTCCGCGCACCGATGACGGCAAGGTGGACTACTCGCAGGATTTCTTCGGCAAGTCCACAGCCTTGACCGTATCGGGTCAGCTTGAAGGCGAACTGGGTGCTACGGCTCTCGGTGCCATCTACACTTTCGGCCCGACCTTCCGCGCCGAAAACTCCAACACTCCGCGCCACCTCGCCGAGTTCTGGATGATTGAGCCGGAGATGGCTTTCTATGACATCGCCGACAATATGGAGCTGGCCGAGGAGTTTATCAAGTATTGCATCCGCTATGCCCTTGACAATGCTGCCGACGACATCGATTTTCTCGCCCAGATGTATGACAAGGAGCTTGTGGAGCGTTTGCACCATGTGCTTGACAACGATTTCGTGCGCCTGACCTACACCGAGGGTGTCAAGATACTCGAGGAGTCAGGCAAGAAGTTTGACTTCCCCGTATATTGGGGTGCCGACCTCCAGAGCGAACACGAGCGTTATCTCGTGGAGGAGCACTTCAAGCGTCCTGTCATCCTGACCGACTATCCCAAGGAAATCAAGGCTTTCTATATGAAACAGAACGCCGACGGCAAGACTGTCCGCGCCATGGATGTCCTCTTCCCGAAAATCGGCGAGATTATCGGCGGCTCAGAGCGTGAGGAGAACTACGAACTGCTTACCCAGCGCATCGAGGAGCTCAATATCCCCATGAAGGATATGTGGTGGTACCTCGACACACGCCGTTTCGGCTCTGTGCCTCACTCGGGCTTCGGTCTCGGATTTGAGCGTCTGGTGCTCTTTGTCACCGGCATGACCAACATTCGCGACGTCATCCCCTTCCCGCGCACTCCGGGTAACGCTGAGTTCTAAGCATTTAGACCCATCGTAGTTGGGACATGCCATGGCATGTCTGCTGACGCAACACCCCTCATTAGCATGGCTTTAGGGGACATGCCATGGCATGTCCCTACTGCGTACGAACGTCATCATAGCATTATCATAGGCATTGCGGCTCGCCGCAATGCCTATGTTTTAGATAAAAGTCGTGTTTGTTTGTTGTATAGTTGAAAAGCTTTATTTTTGATATATGATTTGCAAAGCGGTTATAACAAAAATATTACCCGGGAAACTGAGAGTAAAGACACTCCAGGCGGCGTCAGGCTGTAGCGGATGCTCGGTGGCGCAGTCATGCTGTAGCAGCAAGACATCGGCTCGGACCTCATATCTGACAGTCGCCGTCGCCGTCACCGACGCTGCTCCATATCATGTAGGTCAGGAGATATATCTGGAGCAGTGCGGCACGACACGACTCCCGATGATACTCTACAGCGTAGTGATTCCCGTAGTCATCCTCGCATTGCTGATAGTAGCCTTTCTTGACCACTCAGATCCCACCCTCGGCACCACCCTCGGCATCATCGCCGTAGCCCTCTACTTCATCTGTCTCTTATACACATCTG
>UQDU01000031.1 GCA_900539915.1 uncultured Bacteroidales bacterium
TCCATCTCAAAATCCGCAGCTCAGGATTTAACTTTTGTTATTAAACACCCTCTTACTCTACACTGTGACATTGTTCTCATTTGGCGGTACACGTAATTATCCTTCACTTGCCGCATCCCTCATACCTCTGATTTTCTTGTTGATAGCGCTGCCGCTCGTCATTGTCGTGGCCGGAAGCGGAGCTGTCCTGTCAGCCGGACCTGTGCTGCTCCTCTCAGCAGCTGCACTGTCCTACGGACTCGCCCTCGCCACACGCACCATCTCACGCCGCGGAGCCATCATGGGCATGCGCCGCAGTGCCTCCCAGATACTCCCGGCGGTGCCGATACTCATCTGCATCGCCCTTGTAGCCTCGTCATGGATGCTGTCGGGAGTCGTGCCCACACTGATAACCTTCGGTCTCAATGTGCTCAAACCTCACACATTTCTGGTGGTGGCATGCGCCACCTGCGCCGTCATATCCGTGATGACGGGAAGCTCATGGACCACCATAGCCACGATAGGCATAGCCTTCATGGGCATAGGCGAAGCCATGGGATTCAGCGATCCGTGGATAGCCGGAGCCATCATCTCGGGAGCCTATTTCGGCGACAAGGTATCGCCGCTCAGCGACACTACAGTCGTGGCATCGTCGACTGTGGGCGTCGACCTGTTTGACCATATCCGTTACATGGTCATCACCACTGTCCCGGCCATGACTGTCGCTCTGCTCATATACCTGATAGCCGGATGGTGCTTCACCCCGGCCCCTGCATCACAGACAGCCGCCATGCTTGACGCGCTTGACTCCACATTCCGCATCACTCCCTGGACGCTCGTCATCCCGGCCATTACCCTGGCACTGATTGCCATGCGCATCCCGTCGATATGGGTGATGATTGCCGCCTCCTTGGCCGGAATCGCCGGCATTTTCATATTCCAGCCCGGCCTGGAGCTGCACCTCGCGGAGATAGCGAGGACTTTATGGTCCGGCATAAGCCTCACCACCGGCAACAGCGTGCTCGACGAGTTAATCACCTCCTCGGGAGTCCTCGGCATGCTGCCTACCATCTGGCTGATACTGTCGGCCATGATATTCGGAGCGGCCATGATAGGCACCGGGATGCTTACACGACTGACCGACGCATTTACCGGCCGCATGAAATCGCGCACCTCCATCGTCGGTGCCACACTGTGCAGCGGCTTGTCCATGAACTGTCTGACCGGCGACCAGTATCTTTCGCTCATCATCACCGGCAATATGTACCGCTCGCTCTATCGCGGTTTCGGGCTGGAAAAAAGGTTGCTCAGCCGCTCCATGGAAGACAGCATTTCGGTGACCTCGGTGCTCATCCCCTGGAACTCCTGCGGCCTGACCCAGGCAGCCGTGCTCGGGGTCGCGACCTTTGCTTATGCGCCGTTTTGCTTCTTCAATTACCTTACGCCTCTCTTCTCGATACTGATAACACGCCTCGGCTACAAGATACCCGAGCCGCCCAAACTACGCCAACCTGTAAGAATTACAGCCTCATCATCGCAATAAACTGACAGTTTGCGCGTTTCACTATAGATGAATAAGCTTATTTCAGCCCTCACCCGGCCAATCATGGGTGCCGGCATACTAATATTCTTGCTATCGGCCCTCGGAGCAGCCGGCGCATCCGCCCAATACAAGGATGACAAACTGCTCAACCGCCCCTATGCCGACAATCGCGCCTGGCATCTGGGATTTTCTGTGGGCATGCACACCGAAGGCCTAAATCTGACCAACAACGGCATCCTGACCGACGGCGACAAGCGTCAGTGGTTTGCCGAACAGCCGAGCTATGCACCCGGCTTCTGTATCAACGGCCTTGTCGATTTCCGCCTCAACGACTTTTTCAGCGTCAGGCTGTCGCCGGGCTTGTGGTTCGGCAGCCGCACGGTCAAGTTCTACAACGCCCTCCCCGGCCCCCACGAAGGAGTCACCGAGAGCGTCGACATCAAGAGCACCTACATAGTGCTCCCCATAGACCTCAAATATGCCGCACGCCGATGGCGCAATCTGCGCCCCTACATAGTGGGAGGCGTGATGCCGGCCTTTGACGTGGGCAAGAAACCGGCCATGGACATCCTGTCGCTCAAAAGCACCGACTGCTACCTGACCATAGGCTTCGGATGCGATTTCTATCTGCCGTTTTTCAAACTCATCCCCGAGGTCAAATTCTGCTTCGGCATGGCCAACATACTCCAGACTGACCGCCCCACACTGGCCGATCAGCCCTCGCTCATCGCATTTACCAACAGTCTCAAGAAGGTCACCTCCAACATGGTGGTGGTCTCGTTCTATTTCGAATAACGGATGACGAAGTTACGCAAATTATCCCTCCGTTTCGCCCTGCTGACAGCAGTCCTCCTGGCGTGCGCCTGTCCTAAAGCCTCCGCCCAGACCGATCCGCTCTTCACGCAGTATTTCGAAGTCCCCTCATACTATAACCCGGCAGCTATCGGCCTGACCGATTTCGTCAGATTCCGCGCCATATCGCGGCTGCAGTGGGTAGGCATCTCCCACGCCCCCACCACATTTGCCCTCGCCGCCGATATGCCTCTGAAACTGTTTGACCGCCGTTGGGGCGTAGGTCTCGTGCTTAACCAGGACTCCTACGGACTGTTCAGCAACCTTGGCGGCAACATACAGCTGGCGTTCAAGCAGAAGCTGTTCAGAGGCGAACTGACAGCGGCTGTGCAGATAGGCATGTCGAGCATGACGTTCAAGGGCTCGGAAGTGGAAATAGATTTTGACGACGACTACCACATCGGACAAGACGAAGCCATCCCTACCACTGACATCTCCGGAACGGCTTTTGACGTAGGTTTGGGAGTACACTACACCCACAAACTTTTCTGGGCCGGAGTCAGCATGCTCCACCTCAATTCACCCTCACTGTCGCTTGGCGATGCGGTGGCCTCTTCGGGCAGCTCGTCGGAGTCTGAAATAGGCGGAGACGCTAAAAATTACAAATTAGACTTAAAGCCGACACTTTATTTCATGGGTGGTAGCAATATTCCGCTCAGAAACACGTTATTTGAAGTGATGCCATCGGTTATGGTGGCAAGCGACTTCGGCAGCAACACCACATTTGAGGTGACTGCCCGCACCCGATGGAAAAAGTTTCTTACATTTGGAGTCGGCTACAGATATAACGATGCCGTATCAGTCATGGCATCAGGCGAATACAAAGGTTTCTTCCTCGCCTATTCCTACGACTACCCCCTCTCCGACATAGCGAAACTATCATCCGGAAGCCATGAAATCCTCGCTGGTTACAGCCTAAAACTCGACCTCGGCGACCATAACAAATACAAACACAAGAGCATACGCATACTCTAAGTTATCACAAATGAAAAAAATCACCATCTATATCTCAGCACTCATCATTGCAATGGGCATCGCATCCTGCGGCTCATTGGGACGTTCGTCTGGCTCGGGAGGCGAAGTGACAGGTGTTTCAGGCACTGCGTGGACCGAACCGACACCCTACGGCATGGTACTCGTGGACCGCGGCTCCATCATACTCGGCCCGCAGCAGGCCGATTCGGCATGGAATCTGGCCGCCGATGCCCGAGGAGCATCAGTGGATGCTTTCTGGATGGACGAGACCGAGGTGACCAACGGCAAGTACAAGCAGTTTGTGTTCTGGGTGCGTGACAGCATCATCCGCGAACGCCTTGCCGACCCATCATACGGCGGCAACGAAGCCTTCAAAATCGAAGAGGACAAGGAGGGCAACCCCATCACTCCGCACCTCAACTGGAGCAAGCCAATACCCTGGCGCAATGCCAACGAGGATGAGCAGCGCGCCATCGAGAGCCTCTACCGCACCAACCCCATCACCGGCAAGCGCGAGCTCGACCCCACACAGCTCAACTACCGCTACGAGATTTTCAACACCACAGAGGCCGTCAAGCGCAAAAACCGCCTTGACCCGACGCGCCGCATCTACGATACCGACAAGCCTGTCCCCACCGACAATCCTATCATCTCCAAGGACACCGCCTACATCAACGATGCAGGCGAAATCGTCCGCGAGACCGTCACACGTGCCCTCACCGGCGACTACGATTTCCTCAACACCTACATCGTCAACGTGTATCCTGACACCACCTGCTGGGTCAACGACTTCGAGAATGCCTACAACGAGCCCTATGTACGCCTCTATTTCTCCCATCCCGGCTACAGCGAATATCCCGTAGTGGGTGTAAGCTGGGACCAGGCCAACGCTTTCGCCAACTGGCGTACTGACTATCTGCGCCGCTCCATCGGCCGCAACGGAGTCATCATAGAGCCTTACCGCCTCCCCACCGAAGCCGAGTGGGAATACGCCGCCCGTGCCGGCATGTCTGAAAACAAATATCCCTGGGAGGGCGACCTGCCTCTGACCGACGATGACAAGGGTTGCTTCTACGCCAACTTCAAGCCACAGGACGGCAACTATACCCTTGACGGCCAGCTGATAACCTCACGTGTGGGCACATACCAGCCCAACGATTTCGGTCTGTATGACATGGCCGGCAACGTGAGCGAATGGACATCGACCGCCTTCACCCCCTCGGTCAGCAAGATTACCAGCGACCTCAATCCCGAGTACCGCTACAACGCGGCCAAGGAGGACCCCTACCGCCTCAAGCGCAAGATTATCCGCGGCGGCTCATGGAAGGATGTGGCACACAACGTGCGCTCCGACCTGCGCCAGTGGGAATATGAAAACGAGCAACGCTCCTATATCGGTTTCCGCTGCGTGCGCTCCCAGATAGGATTCGCCAAGGGCAACAAGTCGCGCCACTGATACGCAATCGACACACACTCAACTTCACCACCAACCATACATTTCTTTGACCATACACTACAATGGGTAAAATAAAAAGATATAAAAACAGCGTGGAGCGCTTTCTCTCAGGCGAGAGCGGCCAGCGGTTCTTTAACTTCGCCTACTCCATAGGTGCCGCCGTAGTCATCTGGGGCGCACTGTTCAAGATACTCCACCTCCCCGGAGGCAACCTGCTGCTCTGCATAGGCATGGGCACCGAGGTATTGATGTTTATCCTCACTGCATTTGACCGTCCGCCGCGCGAATACCGCTGGGAAGACGTGTTCCCCGTGCTTCAGTCACGAGACCCTGAGGACCGTCCCGATTTCGGAGGCACAGGAGGCAGCGTGCTCATCAACGGGGCTGTCAATGCCACCGACATCGCATCCGGACAGCCGGCTTCTGCCGGAGGAGCCACCGTCACTGTAGCCGCAACCCCGGCCGCCGCGACATCGTCAGTGCCCGCACCGTCGGAAATCACCGACCTCGCATCTGCCACCCAGGACTATATGACCAAGATGGGCGAAATCGCCCGGACCATGGAGCAGCTGCGTGACACCACCGCAGCCCTCAACGAGGTCAGCAAGGTGCTTCTCGAGAGCTACCGCGCCATCACCGAAAACTCCGAGGGCATATCTTCCAGCTCCACAGGCTACGTCACCCAGATGGAAGACCTCAACCGCAATATCGGCGGACTTAACACCATCTACGAGATACAGCTCAAAAGCGTATCGAGCCAGCTCGACTCCATCGACCGCGTCAACCGCGGCATCAAGGACATCCGCGACATGTATGAGAAGAGCTCGCAGCAGAGCGCACGCTACTACGAAGAGACCGAGAAGATGGCCCGCTACATGCAGCAGCTCAATCAGGTGTACGAGAAGATGATCCACGCCATGACTGTCAACATGTACCGCGCTCCCATGCCCGGCACTGCTCCCGATGCTCCCCAGTCTCAACCCTCCACACCTTCAGCCGACAACAATCCATTTACCCGTAACTGATGGCCCAGAGCAACACACGTCTGTCACCCCGTCAGAAGATGATTAACCTCATGTACATCGTCCTGACGGCCATGCTTGCCCTCAATGTGTCAAGCGATGTACTCGACGGCTTCAAAGAAGTCGAAGACGGACTCGCACGCACCAACGAGACCGCATCTGACCGCAACAGCGGCATATACGGAGCTATCAGTGCCATGGCTCTCCAGAATCCCGAGAAAGGAAATCCCTGGCTGGCCAAAGCCACGGCTGTGCGTGACGAATCGCAGCGTCTCTACAATGAAATCGACTCGCTCAAATATCTCATCGTCCGCAAGAGCGACGGCGAGGAGGGCGATCCGCACAACATAGTCAATCTCGACGACCTCGAGTCGGCTGCAACGGTCATGCTCAACCCCACATCGCGCCTCGGCGAGAAACTCCGTCTGCAACTTGACTCCTATTCCGATTTCGTCACCAAGATGATTGCCGACACTTCTGTGATACGCAACATCAAAGCATCTCTCTCCACTTCTCCTGTCAAAAAACCGGGCATAGCATTGCCGGTCAAATGGGAAATAGCCAAGTTTGAAGGGCAGCCGGTAGTAGCTGCCGTCACCCATCTGACCAAACTGCAAAATGACCTCCGCTACGCCGAGGGCGAGACCCTCCAACAGCTCCTGTCGGCCATTGACGCCACGGATGTGCGCGTCAACTCGCTCAACGCTTTCGTCATCCCCCAGAGCCGCTATGTGATGAAGGGCGGCAAATACTCGGCCAACATCGTGGTCGCCGCCGTTGACACCACCGCACGCCCTATGGTGACCATCAATGGCCGCACGCTCAACAATGACCGCGGCCTCTACGAATTTACCGCCGGCTCGGCAGGCAACTTCGACTATTCCGGCACGGTGACTTTCAGCATGGGCAACGGCTCTGACATGACTCTGCCGTTCAAATCATCCTACACCGTCATGGAGCCGATGGCATCTGTATCCGCCACCAACATGAACGTGCTCTATGCCGGCATTGACAACCCTATCAGCATAGCTGTCCCCGGCATACCGATGAGCAAAATCAATGCTTCAATGACCAACGGGTCCCTTACTCGCAGCGGCGACAAGTGGGTAGCCCGTCCGGGCAAGGTGGGCAGTGATGCCGAAATAGTGGTGACCGCCCAGCTCGAGAGCGGCAACCAGCGCATCAGCTCCACAAAATTCCGTGTGCGCCGTCTGCCTGACCCGACTCCCTTCATACCGTTCAACGGTGCCTCCGGACAGGAACGCTACAAGGGCGACACACCCATAAGCAAAGCTTCGCTGATGAGTGCATCGGGCCTCGGAGCCGCCATCGACGACGGCATCCTTGACACACCTTTTAAGGTGATTTCGTTTGAGACCGTATCCTTTGACTCCATGAACAATGCCATACCCGAAGTCAGCGACGGGCCTAATTTCTCGTCACGTCAGCGCGAATCGTTCCGACGGCTCTCGCGTGGCAAGCGGTTCTACATCTCGCGCATAAAGGTGTCCGGTCCTGACGGCACTCAGCGCACCCTGCGTCCCATGGAAGTCATCGTCAACTAACAAGATTCCCTCTATATCTCTACCCTGAATATGAAACTATCACGCTATATCGCAGCTTTCTCCCTCCTGGCACTCACCGCTGTGTCAGCGATGGCTCAGGATCGCTCCACGACCACAGGTGTGTCTCGCACCAATGCCGCCGAACGCCGACGCGCCCTCCAGCAGGCCGGCCCCGGCATCACGCAGCGCATGCAGAATGCCGCAGAGACCACACCTATGAGCGATGCCGACCTCGAGTGGATGCGCGTCATATACCGCGAACTTGACCTCAACAAGGTCAAAAACGCTCCGCTCTATTACCCCGACGAGGTGATTGACGGCCAGAAAAACCTGTTTCGCATCATCATGGAACTCGTAGCCTCGGGGCAGCTCCCTGTCTACGAATATCTTGACGGTCGCGAAATATTCAACGACCAGTACCGTGTCAAGACACGTGACATGCTTGACCGCTTCCACATACTCTACACCGACGCCAAAGGCTCCACCGAAAAGCGTCCGCGCTTTGCCATAGAGGACGCCGACGTGCCGTCAAACGAGGTGCTCTCCTATTATATAATAGAGCGTTGGGAATTTGACCATCGCACCAACAAGGTCAACTGCCACGTGGAAGCCATCTGCCCGGTGCTCCACCGCAGCGGCGATTTCGGAGGCGAAGCGGTGAAGTATCCCATGTTCTGGGTCAAATATTCCGACATCAAGCCCTACCTCTCCACCACATCAATATTCGTCGACGACAACAACAACCTCGCCACGCACTCCATCTCCGACTATTTCGCCAAGGTGCTGTATGACGGCGAAATATACAAGACACGCAATCTCCGCAACCTCTCCCTGATGCAGATGTACAGCGACCCCGACCGCCGCAAAGAGGTACAGGACAGCATCCAGCAGAGCCTTGAAAACTGGGGCAAAAAGATGTGGGTACCCTCGCTTGAGGAACTTGAAGAGGCTCGCATAGCCCGCGAAGAAGCCGAAGCTGCCGCCGAAAACGGCACTCCGGCCGCCGCGCCTGTCATTGACAGCGAGGGACTTCCCGTAGTCACCGAGGAAGGCGCACAGACCGAGGAAGCTCCCAAAGTCAACTCTCGCGCCCGCAAGAGCGAAGCCGACAAAAAGAAAGCCGACTCCAAGAAAAAGAAATCAAAGAAGAAACCAAAAGTCAAGCGCTCCAAGTCATCAGGCTCACAGCCGGCCGCCGAAAAGAGCGTCCGAAACCGCCGCCGCTGACTCGCCATAACCGCAGCCAACGATACATAAGTCTGATAATTCTTATAAGTCGCATAAATCCTATAAGAATTATCAGACTTATAAGATTTATACGATTTATACGATTTATAAGACTTATAAGACTTATAAGACTTATACGATTTATAAGACTCATCGTACATATAGCCGCCGATTCCCCTCCTCGCGAACCTTTATTAAGCATTTTTTGTTTAATAATATGGCGTTATCACCAAATAAAGTCTTACCTTTGCCTCGGCTTAATCCCTGCCGTGGGATTACATAGGCACCGACAGCTTAAGTATATAATTTTCAACAATATAGATTTATGGAAACAACCGGTCTTGACCGAATCAGCTACGCGCTCGGACTGAGCATGGGCAACAATTTCAAGGCTTCAGGCATTCAGGAACTCGACTTCACCGAATTTGCAGCCGGTGTCGAAGCCGTATTCGCAGGTACAAAACCCAAGATGACCTACGACGAAGCCAAAGAGGAAATCCGCAAGTTCTTCACCGCCATGGAGGAGCGCAACCAGGCCGAAGCACGTAAAATGGCCGATGTCAACGAGAAAGCCGGCAAAGATTTCCTGGCTCAGAACGGACAGCGTCCTGAAGTCAAGACAACTCCCTCGGGTCTCCAGTACGAGGTGCTGACCGAAGGCACCGGCGCGATGCCCTCTGCCGCCGATCAGGTAAAGGTACATTATACCGGCAAGCTCATCGACGGCACCGTATTTGACAGCTCTGTAGAGCGCGGCGAACCGGCCACATTCGGCGTTACCCAGGTGATACCCGGATGGGTGGAAGCACTCCAGATGATGAAAGCCGGCTCAAAGTGGCGTCTCTACATCCCCTCTGCTCTCGCCTATGGTCCCAACGGTGCCGGCGGCGTAATCGGACCCAATGCCACTCTCATCTTCGACGTGGAACTGCTCGAAGTAATAGGCAAGTAAAGAACTCAATCATTATAATTACAACTTCTATCATTCACTAACACATCAGTTATGAAGAAACTCGTCATGGCTTGCGGTATCGCCGCTCTCGCCATCGCAACAGTAAGCTGCTCAAAATCAAGCAGCAAAGGTAACGATTCATTCGCTGACTCCATCGCTGAATACATGGGTACCGTGCAGGGTGCCGACATCGCCAACAGCTATGCACAGCTTGACTCAGCCCAGCGTGCCACCATGTCAAAGGACGCAATCCTCGCCGGCATCAAGACAGTGCTTATGGCCGACACAGCCGACAAGGGCTACATGGCCGGCCTCAACATAGGTCTCGGTCTCATGCAGCAGGCCGGATTCCCCGAACAGGCCGGTATCAAGGTTGACCGCCAGCTCCTCTTTGAGAAATTCGCCGAAGCTTTCAAGGCCGACAGCGTGGCTGACCTCGCAAAAAGCCGCGAAGCACTCCAGGGTCTGATGATGCAGGTACAGCGCAAGGCCATGGAAGCCCAGCAGGCTGCCGAGAAAGCCCGCCGTGAGGAAGCTGCCAACTCCCCCGAAGCCAAGGCCAACGAAAAGGCCGGCGCAGAATATGCCGCCAAGATGAAGGCTGAGGACAAGGCTTACCAGACCACCGCATCAGGCCTCGTCTACAAGGTTGACAACGCCGGCTCCGGCGAATCACCCAAGGACACCGATGTCGTAAAGGTTAAATATACCGGTCGCCACATCGACGGCACAACTTTTGACACCAGCGGTGACCGCGCTGTGGATTTCCCCGTCAACGGCGTTGTTCCCGGCTTCTCTGAAGCCCTCAAGATGATGAAGAAGGGTGCTAAATACACCGTAATCATCCCCGGCAACCTCGCCTATGGCGCTGAAGGAACACCCGACGGAAGCATAAAGCCCAACGAGACCCTCGTGTTTGACATCGAGCTCGTTGACGTAAACGCACAGAAATAATACTGACAGACTCACCAAAGTCCGTCTGATAAACATAAATGTCACGTCCTGACACCACTATCATGGCCTTGGGACGTGTCATTTTTCTCTCAACATAACCTATCATCTATTCTACAACCTTACCAACCAATCTCTTAAAATGAAGAAATATCTATCGTCCATTCTGGCTATATCTGCCATAGCTCTTTCATTGACATCATGCTCCAACGATGACGACAATCCCGTAATAGTCCCCGGACTGGCCAGTGTCACTTTCAATACAAACCCCGCCATACAATACAGCTCTGCCAACGGAGCCTGGACCAACTGCTACAACCCCACCACCACCAACTCCCTGACATATACCGGCCTCAACCTCTCGCATCAGGTGACTGAATACAGCGGTGTGTACTATTGGTCAGGCTTCTGCCCCTCCAACAGCACCGAAAACGCCAAGCACCCCACAGACTTCCTTGACTACCAGTGGAGCGCCATCACCGGCGGTGGTCTCAGATATGCCGGAGGTACACTCCCCTTCATGGTAGCCTACTGGAACACAAGCGAATCTCTCAGCAGCATACCTGCAGAGCCCTCTTTGAAGATGAAGCCCTCGGCTGGTGGCTCATTCCGCCCCTTCCGCATCTCCATCACCAACTCCGCATATACATATTACAATATGCTTGAAGGCATAGGCTACGGTGACGGCAGCGACAAATTCACTTCGCCCCAGGACTTCCTCAAGGTATATTTCATCGGTGTTCGTAACGGATACAAGACCGGCACCGTGACAGCTCACCTTGCCAACGGCACCCAGCTGATCAGAGAGTGGGTCAGCGTCAACCTCCAGCCCCTCGGCGAGGTTGACTACATCTACTGCCAGATGGAATCATCAAAGGCCAACCAATACGGCATGCTGACTCCGTCATACTTCTGCGTAGGTGACCTCATCGTATTCGAACAGTGATCTACCCCTCTCGCTGACACATGTCCAAGAAAATAGTATTTTTCGGAACTCCCGAATTTGCCGTGCCCTCGCTTGACGCCCTCGTCAGCGAGGGTTTCGACATTGCGGCCGTAGTCACTGCCACCGACAAGCCGGCCGGCCGAGGCCACGCCATGACTCCGTCGGCTGTGAAGAAATATGCCATGGACCACGGCATCCCGGTGCTGCAGCCCGAAAAGCTCCGCGACCCGGAATTTATCACCGCTTTGCGCGGCATCGGGGCTGACCTTTTCGTGGTCATAGCGTTCCGCATGATGCCCGAGGTGGTATGGTCCATGCCGCCATTAGGTACTTTCAACCTGCACGCATCCCTGCTCCCCAAGTATCGCGGAGCCGCCCCTATAAACTGGGCAGTCATCAACGGTGACACCGAAACCGGTGTCACTACATTTTTCCTGAACCATGACATCGACACCGGCGACATCATCGACAGAGTGTCAGCTCCCATACATCCTACCGATTGCGTAGGCGACGTACATGACCGTCTGATGGAGCTCGGTGCGCGCCTCACAGTCGACACCGTCCGCAAGATATTCGACGGCACAGTGGAGCGGCAGCCACAGAGCGTGCTGCTTGCCGGCATGGAACCCACTCCCGCCCCCAAGATATTCCGCGAAACATGCCGGATTAACTGGAACCGCCCGGCTGATGACATCCACAACCTCATCCGTGGCCTTTCCCCCTACCCGGCTGCATGGTCTCTGCTGTCACTTGACGGAGAAGACCCTAAATCCTACAAGATTTTCAGCTCCGAGGTCACGGCAGACCCGTCGGTCAGTCAGCCCGGCACTGCCCACATTGACGGAGACAGGCTCCTCATCGACACCGCCACCACGCGCCTCGCCATCCTCTCCATCCAGGCCCCGGGCAAACGGCGCATGTCTACCCCCGATTTTCTGCGCGGTCTCCGCTGAAACCGCATAGGTCCAATGGGGGCATCCCAACCCCCGAAATCTCTAACCCACTGTATGCGCTGCGCCCTGCCGCAGCGCATATTTATTATACTCATACCGTCACAAAATGTAACAAAAACCGATTCTGTTACAACTTTGTTACCGCAGCTCGTTATATAAAGCATTGATTACCAATCGTTTAAATTTTTTGTTCATTTTTTTGACTTTTTTCTTGATTTTTTATGCAAAAAAACTTGACAAGGGGATTACACTTTTATACTTTTGTATCAGAACACTAATTCAAACCGACTTCAACAACTTCGTTACTACATTTTTCAGCTGCCTCCCTCTCTCCTCCGGATGCCTACTGACAGAGGGACCAACAAATAATCAAGGCATCAAGCATAACCAAAATCATCAACATTAAATCTATCCGCATTATGAAACCCGCTATCGAACTCGAACTTACCAAGATGCAGGACAACCTGTTCAACTTCGCTATGATGCTCACCTCCAACCGTGATGACGCATATGATCTGCTCCAGGATACTTCTCTCAAGGTGCTTGCCAACGAAGACAAATTTGCCGAAAATACCAATTTCAAAGGCTGGGTCTTCACTATCATGCGCAACATCTTCATCAACAACTACCGCCGCGTGGTGCGCTCGGCTACCGTAATCGACACCACCGAAGACCTATTCCACCTCAACCTCTCACAGGATTCAGGCATCACAAGCCCCGAAGGCACATACTGCGCCGGTGAAATCACCCAGGCCATCAAGGACCTTCCGGCTGAGTACCGCATCCCGTTCTCGATGCACGTCGCAGGATACAAGTACAATGAAATCGCCGAAAAAATCAATGTACCCCTCGGCACTGTCAAATCTCGTATCTTCTTCGCGCGTCGCAAACTCCAGGCCCGTTTTGCTGACTACCAGTAATCCGGAACTCCCATGCCCCAAATGGCATAACGCAGGGATTCAGCTCCCTCGCAACTATCCCGGTCCGGCATCACATTTACAGAATTCATGCAACTACAACTCCACTTTCAAGTATACATCCGGACCGGAAGCGGTTTCTAACTTAACACGATAATATGCGGTGAGGAGGCTGAGCCAGAACTGGTGCAGCCTCCTTCCTTTCATGACGTATGGCATGGAGGTCAATCCCGCTCCTCGGGAGCATTCCCTATCGTGATGTCAAACTGCAGTCCGTGGGGCTTGATATTACGCGCTGTAATCTCTCCTCCGTGAAATCTGACTGCATTTCTTACTATCGACAGTCCGAGGCCCGTACCGCCCAATCTGCGCGAACGCCCCTTGTCGACTCTGAAAAAACGCTCGAAAATATATTCCACGGCATCATCGGGCACTCCCACTCCGTCGTCACTGAACGTGAAGCTGTATCGGCCGTCACATTCGCCGGCATAGCGTATATCTATTCTCGTGCCTGACGAGTATCTGACCGCGTTGGTAATCAGGTTGGCAAACAGCATCCCCAGCAGCAACTCGTTGCCACATACCATGATATGCTCCGGGATGTCTACCACAGCGGTCATGCCGGCCTTCTCTATGTCAGGCTCTTTCTGATACACGGCCTCGCGTATCACCTGGCACAAGTCTGTCATGGCCGTATCAATCATGCGGCTGCCGTCGTCGAGCCTCGTAAGGGTCGACACATCCTCGAGCAGCAGCTTGAGCCGTTCGCTGTTGGCATAGCACCGCACTATGAAGTCGTTGCGCTTTTCAGCCGTCATGTCGGGATGCGCCATGATGGTCTCCATACACACCTGTATCGAGGCAAGCGGAGTCTTAAGCTCATGGTTGATGTTATTAGTAAGCTGCTTCTTGATACGTATCTTCTCCTTCTCCTCATGCAGAGCCAGGCGATGCTGCTCATCACGCTCTATTGTCGCTTTCTGAAGGTTAGAGTACAGCCCTACGATATACCGGGCTATGCTTCCAAGCTCATTCTTGGGAAACTTCTCCACATCTCCTATCCGCTCCCCTCGCTCGGCACGGCGCGCAAACCGGTCAAGGCGCGTGATGGTCATGCCGAGATGCCGCGTGGCCCAGAAGCCGCCCGTCAATATCACCAGCGCTACCGCCAACATAAACCAGAAATAGGTCATATCGGCCTTGAGGGCGTCGCCCTTATCCGATGAATCCGGCACACCCGACCTGACTATCAGCCCGTTGCCGGCCTTGGCCGAATAGAAGTACACCGTCGATGACTCGTCGTTGATACGTGATTTGGCATAGCCCTCACCGTGCTCCACGGCATCTTTAAGCTCCGGCTTGTTGATGTTCACATGCCCGTCGGGGTTCGACAGACCTTCGCTGTCATAGACCATGTGGCCATCGTAATCAAACACCGAGATACGCAGCCCCTCAAGAGGGAATGCCTGTACGCTGACCACCTGCGCGATAGGAGTCCCGTGGCCGATTCCGCTGAGTATGTCAGAGTTGACCATCTGCAGACGCGCATTGAGAAGCTCCACCTTGAACTGTGCCTCCCTGTAGTGCTGAAACACCACGAAACACCCCATCATGCACAGCAACGCACATGTCAGCAGCAGAAACAGCCTGTTGTGGTAGCGCAGTCTAAACCGAGAAGCCATAGCCATAGCCCGAACGGGTGATTATATGCTGTCCGTAAGCCCCTATTTTCTGGCGCAGACGGGTGATATTGACATCGATGGTGCGGTCGCCTACCACCACATCGTCGTGCCATATACTTGACAGCAGTTCTTCACGGGTGAACACTTTGCCGGGGCTGCCCAAGAGGGCCGCCAGTATCTCGAATTCCTTGCGCGGAAGCCTGACAAGCTCCCCGTCTATGGTACACTGCTTGCGCTGCATATCCAGCCTGAGCCCTTCGTAGCCTACCACCGCCGGCACCTCTTTCCGGTCGCCGACGCGGCTTGTGCGCCGCAGGACACTCCTCACCCTGGCAAGCACATTGCGTATGCTGTAGGGCTTGGTGATGTAATCGTCGGCCCCTATGTTCAGGCCGGCTACCATGTCGTCCTCGCAGTTTTTTGCGGTACAGAATATGATGGGGACATCAGCCGTGGCCGGGTCTGACTTGAGAATCTGCGCGAACTTGAATCCGCTCATCTTGCCCATCATCACATCGAGCAATATCAGCGAATAACTGCCTAAGGGCAGCTTCAATGCCTGCTCGGCCGAGTAAGCCACATCGACAGCGTAACCTTCCACTTCGAGGTTGAACTGCAGAGCCTCGCAGAGCGTCTCCTCATCGTCTACTACCAGAATCCGGTCTTGAGCCATAGTCTTTTATGCTAACTGCCACAAATATACAGAATCCGCATGTAACATCCATCACACCATGACGATTTCATCGCCCGTCGGCTCGGTCGTGGGCTTCTGGATGCGGTAGGAGGAGCGCAGCAGCTTGTGGAGCATCGCCAACATCTCCCGGGTCTCCTGAAGCATGTTGAGATATACATACATGACCTTGAGCTGCTCGGCATTGACGGTGCGCAGCTGCTCTATGAGCTGCCCTACGCTCTTGGCCACATCTATTTTCAAGCGGTTGCATTCGGCTCTGACGGTGGCTATGACTTCTCCGTCGCCCACCTTGACGGCCTCCACCGCCTCGCCGTAGAGGGTGTCTACCTGGCCGGCAATATCTGCCAGTGCCACGGCCTGTTCCTGTGGCAGCGGACGGAAATTGTTGTCGACATGCTCCAGACACGACTCGCCTATGCGTCGGAGGCAGTAGTTGATGTCAGACATCGCATTGTTTGACAGGTGCATCGGCGAGCTGTAGCGGAGCGTATCCACCGGGGCGAGGCTACGCAGCCCGAGCATCTGCTTACGGCGGAAGTCCTTGATGGTGTTCTTGTATCTCACCACCTTACGCGTGGCCTTGCGCAGCAGCCGGGCATCTTCGTTGATGAATCCCTGCGCCATCGCATCATACATCACACGGGCGTGATTGAGCCCGTCAAGCTGGCAATCGGTCATGTACGTGCGAAACAGCACACGCTTCTCATGCTCGTCAGTGCAGTTGAGCAGCTGCCCGAGCACGGTGGTCTTCTCAGTCTCGGCCTGTTTGCGCTTGAATCGGCGGTGGCTCCTTATGAGCACCACTATGGCCAGGACGGCAAACAGATAGAGCACCCACAGACCTCCCGTATGCATCGCGCTGACGATAAGCGCCGAGGCCGTGAACGCCACGAATGCTGTGACAAACCAGCCGCCGATGACAGCTATCACTCCCGAGATGCGGAACACCGCACTCTCGCGGCTCCACGCCTTGTCGGCAAGCGATGTGCCCATAGCCACCATGAACGTGACGAAGGTGGTCGACAACGGCAATTTCAGCGATGTGCCTATGGCTATCAGGACTCCGGCAAGCATCAGATTGACCGTGCCGCGCACGAGGTCAAATGCCGCTCCCTCCTCCAGATCTATCTTTGAAGAGTCAAACCGTCGGTTAATCCATCGGCGCATCCCGTCCGGTGTATGCGCTCTTACAGAGTCCAGACCACGCTGCGTCCACCTGACGAGCTGACGTCCGATTTTCGAGGAGCCGAACTGCTCGTCGCCCTCCATCTGGCTTCCGAGACTTATCTCCGTTTTGGACACATGGCGCACCTTTGACGAGGTGGCAAGGGATACCACCATTATAACCCCGGCTCCGAGCAGGAAGTAGACCGGCGTAGAGGCTGGCCCGTTGAGCGAATCCATCATAAATCCGTCCATATCGCCGGCTCCGTTGGCACTGTAGTCGAGATATGACTCGAAGCCGGTCAATGGCACACCGATGAAATTGACAAGGTCATTGCCGGCAAAAGCCATCGCCAGGGCAAACGTGCCTAATAATACCGTAACCTTGAGCACATTGACACGGCACCAGTGGAGTATCTGCATCAATATCGTGAAGAATACCAGCGAACAGCCCACTATCAGCAATTGATTGCCGGCTATCCACTCCTTGACCTCGGGGGTCATAAACGTCAGGCTTCGTGCACCTTTGATAAGCATGAAATATATGATAGCCGTGGTAGCAATGCCCCCGAATATTCCGGCTTTCCATTTCAGATGGCTTTTGAGGTCGAAACTGAAGAGCAGACGGCTCAGAAACTGCACTATCATGCCGAAAATAAACGCCACCGCCACCGAAAGGAATATGCCCAGTATCACCTCCAGAGCCTTCTGGGAGTTGATCATCTGAGACAGCTCCACCCCGGAGGCCCCGCCGAATATATTGAGCAGGGAGATTGCAAACGTGGCTCCGAGCAGCCCGAACACCAGCGACACGGTCGTTGAGGTAGGCATGCCCAGACTGTTGAACATGTCAAGCAGCACTATATCCGTGACCATCACCGCCATACAGATACACAGTATGTCGAAAAACGAAAAATACTCAGGCCTGAATATGCCGTGACGTGCAATATCCATCATGCCGTTGCTCATCACAGCCCCTATGAACACCCCTATTCCGGCCACAAGGATGATGCGTTTGTAGGAGGCAGCCCGGGTCCCTACTGCCGAATTAAGGAAGTTGACGGCGTCATTGCTGACACCTACCGACAGGTCAAACACCGCCAGCACAAACAGGAATACGATTATCCCTAAGAAAAAAAGATCCATCAATTACGTTTTGGATTTAATATACTTAAAAGTTGCATCGAGAAACACAGACAAGGCTTGCACTATGTCTCGTCTACAAAATTCTACAAATAATGTTTCATTTTTGTTTCAAAAAGATGAAATTATTGTTGCAACAAACAGCGCAGTGCCACGGCTGACCTAACGCCGTTACAAACAGCAGTTTGCAGTTTAGGGGAAAAATGCGTAATTTTGGCAGTTTAAATGCGGTAACATGCACTTGCCCATCACATTTCACCCAACCCATGAAAGAAACAGACAAACCCATCATAGGCATATCTCACGGCGACATCAACGGCGTGGGCTATGAAGTCATAATCAAGACCCTGTCAGATCCGCGTCTGCCCGAGATGTGCACCCCCGTAATCTATGGTTCGGCTAAAATCCTGACGGCCTACCGCAAGATGCTCGGACTGCCAAACCTGCCGGTCAACGTCATCCAGCAGGTACAGGAGGCAAAACCGGGTGCTGTCAACGTCATCAACGTGATACCCGACGACACACGCATCGACCCGGGGCAGTCCACACCCGAAGGGGGCAGCGCGGCTTATGCGGCCCTCGAAAGCTCGGTGACCGACCTGCGTTCGGGTGCCATCGACGCGCTTGTGACAGCCCCCATCAACAAGGCCAACATCCAGAGCTCCACTTTCACCTTCCCCGGACATACCGAATATCTTGAGGCTTCGCTCGGCGAAGGTTCCGAGAAGGCCCTGATGATACTCTACAACGAGGTTGTCAAGGTAGCTCTCGTGACTACGCATCTGCCGCTCTCACGCATACCCTCGGCCATCACCAAGGATGCCATCATGGAGAAGCTCAGGATATTCGACACGTCGCTGCGCCGCGACTTCGGCATAGTGCATCCGCGCATAGCCGTCCTGTCGCTCAACCCCCATGCCGGCGACGGAGGGCTGCTCGGCACCGAGGAGCGCGACATCATCATCCCGGCCATAGAGGAAGCCCGCAAGGAACGCATCGAGTGCTTCGGACCCTATGCGGCCGACGGATTCTTCGGCCACGGCCTGTTTAAGAACTTCGACGGAGTGCTCGCCATGTACCACGACCAGGGGCTGGCTCCCTTCAAGGCCATCGCCGGAGGCTCAGGTGTAAACTTCACCGCCGGACTCCCGGCTGTGCGCACTTCGCCCGACCACGGCACGGGCTACGACATAGCCGGACGCGGAGAGGCCGACGAGACTTCGTTCCGTCAGGCCATCTATGAGGCCATAGACATATGCAGCCACCGCGACTCCTACGACGCCGCCACGGCCAATCCGCTCAAGAAGGTGTTCCACGAGAAAAACACCAAGGACAACGTGGTCCTCGATCTCACCAAGGATACCGACGAGGACTGAAATCTATCACCCGACTGTCTAACAGACCCCACAAAGCATATCCCGTATGAACTATGCCATAATCGCCGCCGGCGAAGGCTCCCGGCTCGCCCAGGAAGGTGTCAGCAAACCCAAGCCGCTCGTTGACATCAACGGCACCCCCATGATACAGCGTCTCATCGACATATTTCTCGACTCCAACGCCGAGTCGGTATCGATAATCGTCAATGAGCACATGACGGAGGTCCGCAGCTTCATCGAAAACCTCTCGCTCCCCGTGCCGCTCAATCTGGTGGTGAAATCCACCCCCGGCTCCATGTACAGCTTCGCCGAACTGAGCCGCGTGATGACCGACGGACGCTTCTGCCTGACCACTGTCGACACCATATTCCGCCCCGAGGACTTCAAGCGGTATATCGCACAATTCGAAGCCGACAGTCACGCCGACGGCTACATGGCCGTGACTTCATATATCGACGACGAAAAACCGCTGTATGTGGAGGTCGACGACGAAATGACGATAACAGCCTTCCGCGACAAGCCGTGGGGAGGCGAACGATACATATCCGGCGGCATATACGGGCTGACCGACAAGGCTTTCCCTGTGCTCCACGACTGCCTCGAGCGCGGTGTCACACGCATGCGCGACTTCCAAAGGGCTCTCGTCAGCAACGGTTTTGCACTCAAAGCCTACGATATGGGCATGATACTCGATGTGGACCACAGCGGCGACATCAAGAAAGCATGCGATTTCCTAAACCAAAACCACAATCTTTAACACACCAACCATGTCAGAGCTAAGGATTGCCGGCATAATGAGAGCCGGAGCCTATTCGCCCAACCATATCGGCAACGATGCCGCCATCTTCAACGGCACTATCGAGCAGCTGCGCAAGCGCGGCATGATAGTGACCGTCTACAACGAGGAGCAGCTCGCCGCCGGACAGGTCAACGAACCTGTAATCATCAACATGTGCCGCGAGCAGCGTTCGATGGAGATACTGCAAGCCAAGGAGGATGCCGGATGTCTCGTCATCAACTCGGGCTACGGCATACAGAACTGCATGCGCGAACGCATGACCCGCATACTCCTCGGCAACAACATCCCCTACCCGGACAGCGTGATAGCCAACACCAACGAGGCCGTCAAGGACGCTCTCTCCAAAGCCGGCATCGAGCGGTGCTGGATCAAGCGCGGAGAGTCACACAGCCAGCACAAGGAGGATGTGTGCTACGTGCGCCACGCCGAGGAAGCACAGGAAGTGCTGCAGGAATACTTCCTCCGCGGCATCAAACGCGCCGTCATCAACCGCCACCTCGAGGGCGACCTCATCAAATTCTACGGCATACAGGGCTCGCCGTTCTTCTACTGGTTCTACCCCTTTGACAACGGCCACAGCAAATACGGCTACGAGGAAATCAACGGCAAGAGCCACAATCTGCCTTTTGACCTGTCAAAGCTGCGCGACATATGTGACCGCGCATCGGAGCTGCTCGATGTGAAAATCTATGGCGGCGACTGTATCGTATCCGAGACCGGCGACATACGCATAATCGACTTCAACGACTGGCCCAGCTTCGCACCCTGCCGCACCGAGGCCGCGCCCCACATTGCGCGGGCCATACTCAAGTGCATCAAGGAATACGCCGAAAAGCGCGGCCTTAAATAGCCCTCTCTCTTTCCCCATTCCGACACTCTCCCCGACCCCCTTCTATGACTGATACGACTCAACAACAGCCCACAAATCCCGATACCTGCATCCGCCCCGATGTGCTCAATTACGACGATGTGGTGGAGGTGGTGCCGCGCCTTGCCGGACACCGCAAGCTCGTCAACGGTCTGCTCCATTTCCTCTCGGTCGACAAGGTCAATGCCGTGCATTCACACTGCTGCGACACCCCGGGACCGGAATTTGTCAAGCGGCTCCTCTTTGATGAGTTCCACAACACGCTGCGCATCGACAACGAGACCGTACTCGACCACCTGCCTCAGGGAGCTTTCATAACCGTCAGCAACCACCCCTTCGGTGCGCTTGACGGCATCGCGCTCATCCACATAGTGGCATCGCGCCGCCCCGACTACAAGGTGATGGTCAATATGATCCTCAACCACATATCGGCCATGCGCCCCAATTTTATAGCTGTCGACCCCATGGCCAGCGACGACCCCGAGAAACGCCGTGTGAGCGTCAACGGCATACGCGAGGTGGTGCGCCGCCTCAAGGAAGGCCATCCCATAGGCTTCTTCCCGGCCGGAGCCATGAGCAAGACCGACCGCCACGGACGCCCCATCGACCGCGAGTGGCAGAAGACGGTGCTGCAGCTCATCTACAAGGCCAAAGTGCCGGTCATACCCATCTTCTTCCACGGCAAAAACAGCTGGTGGTGTAATTTCCTGGGCCACGTATGCTGGCCGGCACGTTCGCTGAGGCTTCCGGCCGAGGTGTTCCGCAAGTGCGGCACCGAAATACACATCAGCGTCGGAGACCCGATTTCAGTCGAAGAACAGGCCGCCCACGGCGACTCCCCCGAAACCCTCGGAGCCTACCTGCGCGAAAAAACCTACGCACTGCGTGACATGTACGAATAACCCCACCCTTCTTAACCCCCATTCTACATCGCATCAAGCAATGTCCGAAAAAACAAGCCATACCGACCTTAAGACACTCAAGACATCATTTCGCGATTCCCTCAAGTCGCTTGACACCGAGGAGACCATTGACATATATTTCTACCGCCCCATAGGCTATGCGTGGGCTCTCCTTGCCAAAAAACTCGGCGTCACCCCCAACGCCATCACTATTGCAAGCATATTCCTCGGCATC
Source organism: uncultured Bacteroidales bacterium (assembly GCA_900539915.1). Classification (GTDB taxonomy): domain Bacteria; phylum Bacteroidota; class Bacteroidia; order Bacteroidales; family Muribaculaceae; genus Amulumruptor. Next base: position 22,202 of record UQDU01000031.1, read on the forward strand.
GGAGCCGGAGTGGCGTTCTACTTCCCGGTGCTGTGGATTAATCTCATAGGCATCCTGCTGCTCGTATGGGCCAACTCGTTTGACAGCGCCGACGGCCAGCTGGCCCGCATGACCAAGCAGTATTCTCGCCTCGGACGCATACTCGACGGACTCAGCGGCGACATCTGGTTTGCCACCATCTATGTGGCCATATGTCTGCGCGAGACTGTCACCAGCGAGTTCTTCCAGGCCCACCACTGGGTCATCTGGGTCATGGCTGTATGCGCCGGCATATGCCACGCCAAACAGGCCGCCTCGGCTGACTACTACCGCCAGTTCCACCTCTATTTCCTCAAAGGCAAGGAGGGGAGCGAGCTTGAAAACTCTTCGGAGCTGCGCGAGAAATTGGCAGCCCTGTCATGGAAACACGACTTCTGGAAGAAGCTCGTCCTGTCATCCTACACTAACTACACCGCCAATCAGGAGAGCCACACCCGGGCCATGCAGCAGCTCCGCGCCGAGCTCCACCGCCGTTTCCCCGACGGGAACATACCGCAGAGCTTCCGCGACGATTTCCGCCGCCTGAGTCTGCCGCTGATGAAGTACACCAATATCCTGTCGTTCAACTGGCGCAGCATCATCCTCTTCATCTCCATCCTCTGCCTGATGCCATGGCTCTATTTTGCCGCCGAACTGACCATATTCAACCTAATACTCATATACATGAACGTGCGTCACGAGAATATCTGCCGACGCCTGACCGACGATTTACGCAATGGAAAATATTAAAGGCATAATATTTGACTACGGTGGCACCATCGACAGCCACGGCGACCACTGGAGCGAAGTGATATGGGACGGCTACCGCGACGCCGGTGTGGAAGTGTCTAAATCAGACTTCCGCGATGCCTACGTGGAGACCGAACGCGAACTCGCGCGTACACGCCACATCCTCCCTCATCACAATTTCTATGACCTGCTCCTCATCAAGATGAAGCTGGAGCTGGGCGTGCTCGTCAGCCGCGGACAGCTGCTCCCCGACAACACCGACAGCCTCGCCATAGCCATAGCCGAATACTGCTATGACCGCGCGAAATCATCGGTTGAGGATGCCCGTCCGGTGCTGGAAACCCTCTACAAGCACTATCCGATGGTGCTGGTAAGCAATTTCTACGGCAATGTCGAGAGCGTGCTGACCGACTTTGACCTGCGGCGCTATTTCGGCCACATCGTTGAGAGTGCCGTCGTGGGCGTGCGCAAGCCAGACCCGGCCATATTCGCCCTCGGTGTCGACGCCCTCGGTCTGCAACCTCAGGAGGTACTCGTGGTAGGCGACTCCCTGCGTAAAGACATCCTCCCGGCCGAGTCCCTCGGCTGCCGTGTGGCATGGCTCAAAGGCAAAGGCTGGACCCCCGAAGAAGACGCCGCCACCCATCCCTCCGTCATCTCCGACCTCCGCGACATCCTGCCCATGCTCCATCTCAGCTGAGCCACGGGCTTAGCCGCCCCGGATAAATCGTATAAGTCGTATAATTCTTATAAATACTCTCCGTCACCACTCACCTTATAAGACTTATCCCCTGTCTCTTATACAATCTGACGCTGCCGACGATAAGGCTC
>UQDU01000032.1 GCA_900539915.1 uncultured Bacteroidales bacterium
GAGATCTACACGAGCCTTATCGTCGGCAGCGTCAGATGTGTATAAGAGACAGGGCGAGAATCTGGTCATCCGTCATGGATAGGAGGGGGGTTGTCGGGGCGAACTCAGGGATGTCTGACATTTTCGCATGGCGGTTGTGGGGGCATACATCCTGGCAGGTGTCACATCCGGCTATGCGTCCGCTGAGTTTTGTGCCCGGGGGGAAGTCGCCGCGGTGCTCTATGGTCAGGCAACTCAGGCATCTGGTGGCATCTACTCCGCGGTAACTGTCAGACTCGCATCCGAGAGCACCCACGGGGCATGCTCTGACACATGCCATGCAGTCACCGCATGTCAGGGTGCATGGAGCGTCAGGCTCGATGTCCATGGTGGTCAGAATCTCGCCGAGGACCACGTAGGAGCCTTCGCCGGGGATTATCAAAGTGTTGTTGCGTCCGATGAAACCGATGCCGGACTGTTGCGCCCAATAGCGTTCGCGGAGCGGAGCGGTGTCGACGCACACGCGGAAATCCGATTCACTGAGTCCTTCGGCTGACATGATGGCCGAGGCTGCATCTGAAAGCCGCCGGCGCACAACTTCATGGTAGTCGGCTCCCCGGGCATACCGCGCTATGGTAAAATGCGATTTTGGAGGAGGGGAAGGATGAAAGTAGCTGAACGCGGCCACAATGATGCTTTTCGCTCCCTCAAGGAGCAGACCGGGGTTGTCACGCACTTCGTGGTAGCGGTCCATGTAGGCGAGCGGTGCCGAGTGTCCCGATGCAATCCATTGCCGGTATGCTTCTCGTGCCGCGACATCCACAGTCGCGACGTGCGCTATGCCTACAGCCGTGGCTCCGGCATCTCTGACAATGTCTGTGATTGCGCTCTTATCCATGTGTCGGGATGATGCGGTTACTCGCTGGAGATGACACGGAACTCGTAGCCTTGACTCTTGAGCCACTCGATGCTGCGTGGCAGGGCTGACTGGAGATTCCGCCACGCCTTGAGTGAGTCGTGAAACACGATGATGGAACCGTTGCGCGTGTATTTCTTGACGTTGGCAAACACCTTGTCAGGGGTCATGCGCTTGCTGTAGTCGCGTGTCACGAGGTCATACATGATGATGTTGTAGTGGTGCTTGATGGCTGCAGCCTGTGCCCAGCGAATCAGCCCGTGGGGGGGACGAAACAGCGCACTTCCTATCAGTGCATCGGCTTCGGTGATGTCACGCATATATCGGAGCGTGGTCACCTTGAAGCCCTGGAGATGGTGCATGGTGTGGTTGCCTACGGTATGGCCACGACGGAGCACCTCCCGGTAGACATCGGGGTGCTTGCGCACATTGTCGCCCACCATGAAAAACGTGGCCTTGATGCCGTAGCGGTCAAGCACGTCAAGCACCCAGGGCGTCACCTCGGGTATGGGACCGTCGTCAAAAGTCAGGTATATGACCTTCTTGTCGCGGTGCTTAATACGCCATATCGCCTCCGGGAAGAGGAGGCGATATGGCAGTCGTGGTTGCTCTATAAGCATTATTTTTCGTCAGAAAGGAAAGAGGCCTGGCGGTTGAAATTGACGCCCTTGTTGGCCGCTTGCTGCATGAAAGTCTCTGCGTCTCCGCCGAAGTCGCTGTAGGTCTGGAGAAGCTGGAGGTAGTAGTGCTGGTCTATCCAGCGGTCGGTGGTAGGGAGTGTCAGGTATTGCCATGGTTTGAGACTCTGGTAATACACGATATTCTGGGTGTACTGGTCAAGTTCGCCCTTGAGTATGGCGAGAGCTTTGTCGGTCAGCGTCTTGTCGCCGGTCAGTTCGGCCAAGGTGCCGTAGAGTTCGGCTGTCTGCTGTCCGAGCTGTATGCCGAACGGCTGAGCCTTTGTGGGCATTTTGGCCATCATCAGGTCAAGGACGGTTACAGCCTTCTTGTAGCGGTCGGCGGCAAATGCCTCTGCCTGAGCCTTGTTGTTGGCTATATTGACACTGTCAGTGGCCTGGATGCCCTCCACGGTCAGCGCGTGGGCAAGGTCATAGAGCGATGAGCGCGTGGATGTCACCATGCGGCGCACTGTCTCGTCGAGATACACCTCTTTGCCGTCGTTGACGGCATCTATGCCGCCCCAGCGGAAGCGCTCGGTCACGTTGCGGTACATCTTGTCGGTGTTGACACCTGTCATGCCGTTAGGTTCGCGGATAGGCGATACCTCGTAGGCCATGCCTGTGGAACGCAGATAGGGCGACAGACCGAGATAATACTCCGTGGGCACCGTGGAGGCGAAATATATCGGGCGGTTCCAGCCGTTGGCTGCGCTGGTGGCTATCATGTCGAGCGAAATCAGTTTGCTCAGCGACATGCCGCCGTCACGTGCTGTAGAGGCATCCTGCATCATGTTGAAGTCTATGATGTCGTCGGCTACCTTGGCCTCGGCCTCGGTGATGCGTCCGGCTTTGACCATGGCTTCGCGGTCAACGGGGACATACATGTTGGGGTACTTCATCATCGGCAGGTTGTAGCCGTTCTTGTCGCTGCGTGCGTCATATATCTGCTCGAGTGACTTGAGGGCGTTGACCTTGGTGGTGTCCGGGTCAAAGAAGTAGTTAAATTGCAGACGGTCATAGGCGTAGTCGGCAGGCTTGGCGAGCATGTCGATGGCTGCGGCATCGTAGGTGGGATGCTTCATCTGATTGACATACCAGTCGGTGGTGAGGTAGCTGAGGTTGACCACGCGGACATCGGTGCGCACACCCTCAACTTCCTGGGCATACCAGAGGGGGAATGTGTCATTGTCGCCGTTGGTAAAGATGATGGCGTTGTCATCAAGCGAATTGAGGTAGTTGAAACCGAAGTCGCGGGCGGTGTAGCGTCCGCTGCGGTCATGGTCGTCCCATGTCTGCGATACCATCTGTATGGGCACCAGCAGACCGATGACGGCGGCGATTATGGCCGTCACCTTGCTATGGTCGGATTTAGACTTCTTTCCGAGCAATCCGTTAAGCGCCATCCACAGGCCGGTCACGCCGATGCCTATCCATATGGCAAACGCATAGAACGAGCCGGCAAACGCATAGTCGCGCTCACGTGGCTGTGTGGGTGTCTGGTTGAGGTAGAGCACTATGGCTATGCCGGTCATAAAGAAGAGGAAGAACACTACCCAGAACTGCTCAATGCCACGCTTGGAGGTGAATGCCTGCCATGCCAGACCGATGATGCCGAGAAGCAGAGGGAGCATGTAGTAGACATTGTGGCCCTTGTTGGCCTTGCCGAGGTCGTCGGGCAGGAGCGACTGGTCGCCCAGGCGCGGATTGTCGATAAACGGTATGCCGCTGATCCAGTTGCCGTTGTTGACCTCGCCGTTGCCCTGTATGTCGTTCTGACGTCCGGCGAAGTTCCACATGAAATATCGCCAGTACATCTGGTTGAGCTGGTAGGTGAGGAAGAATCGCAGGTTTTCGCCCATGGTAGGCTTTATTTTTGTCACCTTCTGGAGCGGTTCGCCGTTTTCATCCACATAGACGGTAGCATCTACAGGCTGCCCCTTCATGTCTATCCAGTCGGTGTATGCTCCGAGATGCGATGAGCTGTGGATGCGTGGAAACAGCATGTTGAGCTCGGGGGTGGTGACATATTCTTTCTTGTATCCGTAGTTGACATAGCGGTCTTTGCCGCCGTCTACTGCCTTGCCATAGAGCGGTTTGGTGAGATTGACCACCGGGCGCGGTGTCTGACCCTCCACGCGGTAGAGGATAGAGGAGTTGACGGTGCGTCCGTAGAGCAGGGGAGTCTCGCCGTATTGTTCGCGGTTGAGGTAACTTGACAGGGTGAATACGTTGTCGGGGGCGTTCTGGTTCATGGGGGTGTTGGCCGACGAACGTATCAGCAGCAGTGCATAGCTCGTATATCCGATGAATATCACGAAGCAGCTGAGCGTCACCACCGTGAGCACCCTGACGGGAATCTTCTTGGCAATCCACAGGTAGGCAGCCAGTCCGCCGAGGATGATGACAGGTATCCACATGCTTTCGCCGATGAAAGGTATGCCGCTGAGGAGGATAGCGAGCAGGAAGGAGACCTTCATCTTCATGGGGCTGTTTTGAGCATACATGGAGTGTATGCACCATATGAAGGCGGCGATGGTCATGAGTGCATAGATAAGCACGCCCATGTTATATGACATGCCGCAGGTGTTGACGAAGAACAGCTCGAAATATTGCGACATCTCGATGAAGCCCGGTACGAGGCCGAACAATATCAGTCCGATTATCACAAACGAAACCGCCAGGGCTATCAGCGAGCCTGATGCCGTGGTCTTGGCCCACTTGCGGTAATAGACCACCAGCACTATGGCCGGGATGCAGAGCAGGTTGAGCAGGTGCACGGCTATGGATATGCCGATGACGTAGGCTATCAGCACGAGGTAACGGTCACTGTGGGGCTGGTCGGCACGGGCTTCCCACTTGAGTATCAGCCAGAACACTAATGCCGTACAGAACGACGAGAAGGCATATACCTCGGCCTCTACAGCCGAAAACCAGAAGGTGTCGCTCCATGCGTAGGCCAGTGCGCCGCAGAGTCCCGAGCCCATGATGACTATCATCTTGGTCAGCGGTATGCTCTCGGCATCGTCACGTACTATCAGACGCTTTACAAGGTGGGTGATGGTCCAGAACAGCAGCAATATTGTGGCCGCACTGAACAGCGCCGAGGAGGCGTTGACCATCAGCGGAATGAGTTCGGTGTTGCCGCCGGCGAAGTTGACGGCTACGCGGGCCATCATTATCCATATGGGGTTGCCCGGCGGATGCCCTACTTCAAGCTTGAATGCCTGTGATATGTACTCCGGGCAGTCCCAGAAACTGGCGGTAGGCTCCAATGTGAGCAGATAGGTGACGGCGGCAATCAGAAAGCACAGCCATCCCAACGAGTTATTGACGAGATTGTAACGTTTCATCTATGAGTGTGATAATCCACGCAAAGTTACAAACTTTCCGCTAATCCCCTGCAACCTCCCTCGCCAAATTCATATCGTGATGACAGAGGATGCGCCTCGACTGGTGGAGCGTGGCGCATCCTGGGGACAGGGTTGAAGGTGTCATTGCGGCGTCTTGCCTGCTCCTTCACACTGTTATGGGGATGGTTACATATGCTTGGCCTGGGCGTGTCGGGCTATGGCTCCGGTCTCGGCGTCCTCTACCTCCTGTTCGGTAGGTTCGTAGCCTTCCTTCCATTGTGACACTTCCCATGGCTTGCGGTCCTCTATCTGCCAGTCAAAGGGGTAGAAGTGGGCATTGGGATCGCGCCAAGAGGGTTTGCGCTTGGCGTAGACTATCAAGGGGAGAGCGACGAAAAGAGCTGTGCCGAGTATCAGTATGCCGATGTAGACCACCGGACTGCCGGTGGCTATCTGTGACGGCGGCAGATAGCTGAGAGCCAGCGCAAGCACCGCTCCGGCTATGCCGAGTATGCACACCACCCACTTGCCGGCCTGACCGCCGGGCACTTTGAAGCCTCGCGTTTTCTTGGGCTGTGTGTGGCGCAGACGTAGGAATGCGGCATAAATCATCAGCACCATGATGAGGTAGATGATGGTAGCGAGCTGCGACATTATCTGATACGCTGATTCTACGGTAGGGAGCACGAGCAGAACCAGGGTAAGAACCGTTACGAATATGCCTTCAACCCAGAGTATGGGCTTGTTGATGCCGTTCTTGTTGACTTTCTGAAGCGAACGGGGCAGATACCCTGACTGAGCCACGGCCATAAGGCCTGTTACCGGGCCTGTTACGAGGGCACTGACCTGTCCTACCACACCGTACATTATGAGGAGTGCCATTATATTGCCGAGCCAGCTGACGCCGAAACTTGACCACAGGGATTTGTATGCTACCAAGAGCGATTGGAGCAGATTGATGTTGTCGGCAGGTATGACCACTCCGATGACAAGCGTTCCGAGGGCATACAGGGCAACGATTACTATAACCGCTATCAGCACTGATTGCGGAAACTGTTTGGCCGGATTGCTCATGTCGTTGATATGCACCGCCTGCATCTCCATACCGGCATAGAAGAGGAATATAGATGCGGCAAGCACTATGGTGCTGAGATGGGAGAAGTCAGGGAAGAACGGGACGTCGGTCAACGCTACCGGCTTGCCGACACACACATATATTACTCCGAGTATGATTAGCAAAGCCCCCGGGATGATGGTGCCGAACAGTCCGCCTGACGTACTGAGCTTGTTGGCCATCTTCTGTCCGCGGAAAGAGTTGAACGTGGCCGCCCAGTAAATCACCATCGCGACAATCAGGGTGTAGAACTTGTTGGAGGCCAAAGCTGCATCAAAACTCTCGGGCCATGCTATGTAAGCCAGTGAAGCGGCTCCGAACATAAGCACCGTCGGAAACCATATGACTATCGTCTGCCACTCAAGATACATGGCCGTCCAACCCCATCGCGGACCGAAGGCCTCGGACACCCATCGGTATAGACCGCCGGCTTTGGTGTAGGTCGATGCCAGTTCGGCGCATACGAGCGAAAACGGCACCAGGAAAACTATAGCTGCGAATATGTAATAGAATATTGACTGGATGCCGAATTTTGCCTCAGAAGGCAGCCCTCTCATACTCAATATGGAGGTGATTATCATAATAGCCATAGCCACCATGGTCAGAGACCCTTTGGCTGTGGAGATTATCTTCTTGCGCCCCGAGGCCGTAACCGCAGGTTCCGGTTGGGAGATGGTAGGTTTGCTCATATCTGTGTAATAACTGTCTTAGATTAAAATTAACTATAGTTATAACATTCTCGGGGCGCAATAGGTTATCTCATAAGGGATTTTAACACTATTCCCTATCTCCTCAGTCTTTGGCCTTTTTGCATGTCCATTCCGGAGATGTAACCGAGATGTTAAAAAATCATAGCGGCAATATCGCGGAGTTTTGCACATTTTCATTAACTTTGCGCTTGTACATACTTCTACCTGAAATAGATGAATTATTCTATACTTGACTTTCTCGGGCTGTTAGGCTCGGTGGGCCTCTTCCTCTACGGAATGAAGGTCATGAGTGAAGGCCTACAGAAGGCTGCGGGCGACCGTCTCCGCAATATCCTCTCGGCAATGACGCGCAACCGGTTCACCGGTCTGCTTACCGGCTGCCTTATCACAGCCCTGATACAAAGCTCAAGCGCATCTACGGTGATGGTGGTCAGCTTCGTCAACGCCGGCCTGATGTCGCTGGCGCAGTCTATGGCGGTAATCATGGGTGCAAACGTCGGCACGACGTTTACGGCCTGGATTATCTCACTGCTCGGCTTTTCGGTGGATGTATCGGCCTTTGCGCTGCCCATCCTGGCGGTGGCTGTGCCGTTGCTGTTTGCCAAGAAAGGACGCACCAAGTCCATTGGCGAGTTTCTCGTGGGCTTCGCGCTGCTTTTCATGTCGCTGGCGCAGATTAATCTCCATGTGCCTGACCTGCAGAGCAATCCCGAGATGTTTGCATTCCTGCAGAGCTATGCCGACATGGGTTATGGGTCGGTGCTGATATTCCTGTTGGTGGGCGTCGTGGTCACTATGGTGCTCCAGTCGTCGGCGGCTATGTTTGCCATAGTGCTGATAATGTGTTCCAAGGGATGGATTGATTTCGAACTGTCATGTGCGCTGGTGCTTGGATCCAATATCGGCACTACCATCACACCTATCATAGCCTCAATGAGCGGTAATGTCGCAGCCAAGCGCACCGCCATGGGGCATCTGTTGTTTAATGTACTCGGCACTGTATGGGCGCTTGCGGTGTTCATGCCGTTTGTTGACCTTACGGCGTGGGTCACCGAGGCTATAGGCTCGGGCAACCCCGAGGGGCTGTCGCAATATGTACGCCATCTCGAGGCTACCGACCCAGACATATACAATCATCTCTTCAACACCAATCCGCCCAACGAGATAAGCGAGCGGCTTGCCGCTTCCCAGGCCCGTGTGGCATCGCTGCAGGTAAGCGTGTCGATAGGCCTTGCCATGTTCCATACGCTGTTTAACCTGTTTAATGTCACCATAATGATATGGCTCACGAAGCTGTATGTGAAGGTGGTGATGTGGATAGTGCCGTCACGCAAAAACGAGGACGAGGAATTCCAGCTCAAATTCATCTCCGGCGGTCTTGTCAATGCTTCGGAACTCAACCTCTCGCAGGCCGAAAAGGAGATTGCCGTGTTTGGCGAACGTGTGCAGCGCATGATAGGCATGGCGCAAGAACTGGTGCACACCAAGGAGGGCACGGACGAGTTTACCAAACGCTTCTCGCGTCTTGAGAAATATGAGGAGATTTCCGACCGCATGGAGATAGAGATAGCCCACTATCTCAACCGCTGTGCCGAGGGTCGTCTGTCAAACGAGGGTAAGCTCCACATAGCCGCCATGCTCAGCATCGTTGCCGAAATCGAGAGCATAGCCGACTGCTGCTACGGTGCCGGCAAGATCATGCTCCGCAAGCATGAAAGCAATGCCGAGTTCAATCAGGAGATATATGATAATGTAGACAGCATGTTTGAGCAGGTTTCGTCGGCCATGGCCAACATGCTCAAGCTCATCGGAGACATAGAGCATGTGCATGAATCTGACATAATAGCGTCGTACAACCGCGAGCGCGAACTCAACAATATGCGCAACCAGCTGCGCGGCGAGAACGTCAACAATATCAACAACCGCGTCTACGAATACCAGAGCGGCATCTATTATATGGACCTCGTCAGCGACATAGAGCGCATGGGCGACTATATAATCAATGTGGTGGATACGGTCAAAGAGCGGTTCCGCCGTCAGATAGTGCGTTAAGATACATCATAGCCGATGCGTAAAATCCTATTGGTCATAATCGCTGTGTCGCTGGCTGTATTTGCAGTCTCGGTGGCTCTGACTGACCACACCAATGCCGGGGTGATCACAGGCCGGCCTCACCTGCGCCAGCAGACGGTGGATTTTGACATCAATATGCTTGCCGATTCATCGGCCGGATGGAACAGGGTGCTCGAGGAGATGCCCGGCAACACGAAGAAGATACGCATAAATGTAATAGGGCATCTGCGTGAGGTGTTCAACGACAGCAATCAGGTCCACTGGGCTGCGGCGGAGCAAATAGGCATCAGGCCGCTCACTGATACGCGGTCACATTTCGAGCCTGGACGTGATCTGGTCAAGGTGGTGTCATGCCGTGATTTCTATGTGGATGAGCTGACTTATTCGTCGCCATACCTCGTGCCTGAAGCGGCCACTCTGCTCCATGAGATAGGGCGGAGGTTTAACGACAGCCTTGCCGCCCGTGGCGGAGGCGCATACCGCATCCGCGTGACGAGTCTGCTCCGCACTCCTGAAAGCGTCGCGCGTCTGCGTCGCCATAACCGCAATGCGGTTGATTCGTCGGTGCATCAGCTCGGCACCACGTTTGACATCACGTATTCGCGGTTTGCGTGCAGCGACTCGTTGCAGCCACGCCGCAGTGCCGAAGACCTGAAGAATCTTCTCGGCGAAGTGCTCTACGGGTTGCGCCGGGAAGGCTGGTGCTACATCAAATTCGAGCGTCAGCAGCCTTGCTACCATATCACGGCACGTAAGCGTGACTGACAGGGTGCATATCGGCACTGCTCCGCGAACAAATCAGGCTGCCGGCACCTTACTTATATACTACACCATATTCATACAATCTTATCGTGGAAATTCAGCCTCAAGACAATAACGCAAATAACCATGCAGCTGCGCAGCCGAGTGGCGGCAAGCCCTCGAAGCGTCGCCGCCCGTGGTGGCTTAGGCTGATAAAATGGGTAGTGCTGACTGCTGTGGCATTGGTGCTCCTCGTGATGGGTGTGATTGGAGTGGCTGTATGGATTCTGACGCCCCAGAAGCTGACGCCGATTGTGGAGCGTGTCGCCGGCGAATATCTCAATGCCGATGTGGCGATAGGGCGCGTCGAACTGACCTATTGGAGCACATTCCCTCAGCTTCATGTCAAGGTGGATTCTCTTGACATAGTAAGCCGTTCGCTCAGAGGGCTCGGTGCTGCTGACCGTGACCGTCTGCCGGCTGATGCCGACTCGCTGATGAGTTTCGTGTCGCTTCAGGGCAAGGTCAACATCCCGTCGTTGATGCTGATGAAGGTGCAGCTTGAGGATATAGTGCTTGACCGCCCGGCTGTCAATATAGTGTGTCTTAACGACTCCATAAATAACTTTGACATACTGCCTCCGTCGGAGGAGGATGCCGACACTACGGCTATGCCCGATATAACCATCAACCGCTTCTCGCTCCCCGGAGGCCTCAAGGCGGCATATTTCAATGCTGCGGACACTACCGATATGCGTCTGGTGGTGACTCCGTCGCAGTTTGCCACAGACGGCAAGTCGGCTTATTCAGTATCCACGGGCGGCAATGCCCGCTTGGAGATTGCCTGGGTGGCTTTGCCCCCGTCGGTTGATTTCAGGCTTGATGGCAAAATAGTCTGGAAGAGCCATCAGCCCTATGAGCTGGGATTGGAGGCATTTGATATAGGTGTCGGACCGGTGAATGCTACAGTCAACACCCGGCTTGATTTTGCCAAAGATTTGGTAGTCAAGTCTTTTGATATAAACATGCCGGAGGTGTCAGTGATGGCGGTGGTCAATTGGTTGCCTCAGGAATATGTCTCGTCATTGGCTGGACTGAAAACCGACCTTAAAGTGGGGCTGTCGGCAGCTCTGACCGCGCCCTATGCTGTCAGCGGCAGCGACCTGCCATCGTTTGACTTCTCGGTAGATGTGCCCGACGGTTCCATGTCGTACCAGCAGATGGTACTCAAGTCTTTCGGACTGGAGGCTTCGGGCCACGTCGACGGCCATGATATTGACCGCAGTGTGATTGATGTCAAGCGTTTGTTTGCAGTGGGTGAGGGTATCGGATTCAAATTCTCCGGCACTGCCACCAGACTGTTGAGCGACCCTGTGGTTAAGGGCGAATTTAAAGGCGGCATCGGGTTCGCCAAACTGCCGTCGTCACTGATGGGTATGCTGCCTTTCACTCTCAAAGGGAAGCTGATGCTTGACGCCGACCTTGATTTCAGACCGAGTTATTTCGACCGTCTTAATTTCCACAAAATCAAGATTGACGGCCATGCCACCCTGACAGGCTTCGGGTTGCATATGAATGATTCGACTGGCGACATCTATGCCCGGCATGCTACCCTCAAATTCGGGTCGTCCTCGTCCATAACCGCCAAGGATGGCCACCGTATCGACTCGTTGCTTACGGTGTCTCTGAAAGTTGATACCGCCTCATACATGATGGACGGCCTCGGCCTGACAGGCAGCGACATGCGCATGGGGCTCGGCGTGAGCAACAAGGCGGCTTCGGCCGACACGGCGGTAGTCATACCACTCGGGCTCAACATCATTGCACAGAGGCTGCGGTATATCAACATGTCGGACAGCAGCAGTGTGATGATAAAATCGCCTAAAGTGGGTGCTGTCATCACACGTTACAAGGACAGCAAGAAGCGTCCGATGATGATGACGCGGATTTCGTCAGATTTCATCCGTTACCGCAGTCCGGAGGGACGCATATCGCTGCGTGAGCCCCAGGTGCAGTTGAGATTGCATCTCAACGCCCGTCCGCGCATGAACAAGCGTCTCGGGGCGATATTTGATTCCATATCGGCGGCGCATCCGTCGCTCAGGGCTGACTCGGTGTATGCGCTGGCTCGGCATGAGCTTGCTGCCATGCGCCATAAGAGGCGTGCGGCACTTGCCGCCCGGCCTCGGTCTGACCGTGACAGCACGGATGTGCTTGACCTCAGAGCCGACAAGGAGACACGCTCGCTGCTGCTCTGGTGGGACGCTTCCGGGCGTATCACGGCTAAGCGCGGACGCATCCTGACCCCGTATTATCCGCTGCGTAATGTGGTCAGGGATGTGGATATTTCGTTTGACATGGATTCGTTGGTAATCCGTGATACCAAACTTCGTGCAGGACGCAGTGCGCTGACTGTCAATGGAGTAATCAGCAACTATACGAATGCGATGCTGCGCAAACGTGCCGCGATGAATCTCAAACTCAATCTTACCGGCGACACCATTGACATCAACCAACTGGTCAATGCTGCGTTCTACGGAGCCGCTTATGCTGAAAAGGTGGCTCAGGGGGCTACGGCTGCCGTGAAGATGGGCGATGATGTCAGTGACGAGCGTCTGGAAAAGCAGGTTGAAAGTTCGGCGGCCGACAGTGTGACCGGGCCGCTGCTCGTACCCATGAATCTTGATGCAGACTTCAACCTGTCGTCAAAGGTAGTGCTCTATGAGGGGCTGACTCTCCACAATTTCCGGGGTGTGGCCATGATGCACGAGGGTGCTATCAAGCTGACCGAACTCGGAGCCACTACTGATGCCGGGCGTGTCAACCTCAATGCCCTATATTCCGCTCCTACAAAGGATGAAATGACGCTGGGACTGGGGCTTGTGCTGAATAATTTCTATATCGAGAAATTCAGCAAGCTCTTCCCCGCGGTTGACTCCATATTGCCGGCTCTCAACACCATTTCGGGCCGCATCAATGCTGAGATGGTGGCTACAACCGACATATTCCCCAATATGGATATCAATCTCGGGTCGCTGAGCGCGTTGCTGACCATCAAGGGCGACTCCCTGGTGGTAATAGACCCAGATACCTACAAGACGATAAGCAAGTGGCTGATGTTCAAGAACAAGAACCGCAACATGATTGACAGCATATCGGCTCAGGTGGCTATCGAGAACAATCAGTTGGAGATATACCCTTTCATCTTCAATTTTGACCGATACAAACTGGGCCTTATGGGCAATAATGACCTTGCCATGAACCTCAACTACCATGTGTCGGTGCTTAAGTCGCCTATTCCCTTTAAATTCGGTATCAACATTAAGGGAACGCCGGAGAATATGAAGATACGCCTCGGAGGGGCGAAGGTTAAGGAAAACATGGTGGCCGAAAGGGTCAATCTGGTTGATACGACACGCATCAACCTCGTCAAGGAGATGGACCGCGTTTTCCGCCGTGGTGTGCGTAAAGCCAGGTTGAAGAGCCTTAATGCGCGAGGCCACAATCCGGGCGAAATGCTGCGCGTCTATGAAGACCTTCGCAGCGACACCATCTCGGCAGCCGATTCGGCTCTGCTCATCAAGGAGGGGCTGCTTCCACCGCCACCTTCGCCATCGCCATCATCAGATACGAAGTCACAGTAACAAACACGATATACCACCGCTACAGTTATGACACATATCAAATCAGCGATAAAGCGTTTCATGGAAGCGCATCAATATACTCAGTTTGACCCACGCGCCGCTCTCATCGACATGGACGGGGTGCTCTACGATTCGATGCCGCTGCATGCCACTGCATGGTACGATATGGTGACCGCCCACGGCATCCACGCCACCCGTGAGGAGTTTTTCGGTTATGAGGGCATGACCGGGGCCGCTACCATCAATCTGCTTTTCGAGCGTCAGTACGGACGCGCTGCCACATCTGATGAGGTTGCTGCCCTCTATAAGGAAAAGACAGAGAATTTCCATGCCCAAGGCGAGGCTCCGCTGATGAAGGGTGCCGACAAGATGCTTGAAATATTCCGCAGCGAAAATATGGAGCGTGTATTGGTGACAGGCTCTGGACAGACATCTCTGATAGAGCGTACCACACATGACTATCCCGGAGCGTTTAAGACTGAAAATTTCATCACGTCACGTAGCGTGGCGCACGGCAAGCCTGACCCTGAGCCGTATCTCAAGGCCATGAAGCTGGTCGATGTCAAGCCGTGGCAATCGGTGGTGGTCGAAAATGCACCCTGCGGAGTCCGTGCCGGTGCGCGTGCCGGAGCGTTTACAGTCGGTGTGGCCACCGGCCCTATACCGCTTGACGACCTGATGGATGCCGGGGCTGCCATAGCATTTGACTCCATGGGGGCTTTCGTCAAGGCTCTCCCGGCTCTGATAGCTGACCTCCGTGCCTATAAATCATAATCGCAATCACACATTTATGTCACAGCAACTTATATTTACCGAAAACCCTGCACTGGAACTTGACCGCGTAGCAGGTGACATTGATCCTACCGGCCGTATCTTCATACTTACCGATGACAACACGGCCTCACTCGTGCTGCCGCGTGTGGCTGAGGAAAGCTATGTGGCTCGTCAGGCCGAAGTCATCACAATCCCTTCGGGCGATGTCAACAAATCGCTTGACTCGCTGGCCCATATATGGGACTGCCTGGTCGAAGGCGGTGCGACACGCAAGTCGCTGATGGTTAACCTCGGTGGCGGCATGGTGACGGATATAGGCGGCTTTGCGGCATCGACGTTCAAGCGCGGCATACGGTTTGTCAACATGCCTACGACGCTGCTTGCTGCTGTCGATGCGTCGGTGGGTGGCAAGACCGGCATCAATTTCCACGGACTCAAAAACGAGATAGGGGTATTCTCGCAAGCCGATGCTGTGATTATATCCACCACATATTTTGACACCTTGCCTGACGAAGAATTGCTGTCGGGCTACGGGGAGATGCTCAAACACGGACTGTTGGAGTCCCTTGACTCGTTCCGTAGGCTCTTGTCATATGATGTGACGGCACGTGATCTGGCGGCTCTGCTTCCCATCCTTGAAGAAAATGTCGGAGTCAAGCGCCGGGTGGTGGAGCAAGACCCCACTGAGCGCGGTCTCCGCAAAGCGCTCAACCTCGGGCACACCCCCGGGCATGCTTTCGAGTCATGGGCCATGCACCGTCAGCAGCCCATACCCCACGGTCATGCCGTGGCGTTCGGTCTGCTTGTCGACCTGATACTTTCACATATGCTCTACGGATTTGACTCGGCAGAGCTTCAGCATTATGCCTCCACCCTCCGTGAGCTTTACGGCACTCTGCCCATAACCTGCAATGATTACGACGCGCTGATTTACTACATGCGCCACGACAAGAAAAACATCTCAGGCACAGACATCAACTTCTCCCTGCTTGAGGCCCCTGGAAAAGTCCGCCTTGACAACATAGTCTCCGAAGAGAAGATACGTCAGGCCCTTGACATTTTCCGCGATTTCGTCCAGTAACACAGAAGCCTCCAAATTGTAGGGATGCACCATGGTGCATCCGCCACCAACTTAAGAAGGCGTAAATGCTTTAATGACGTTCTAATGTAGTAGGGACATGCCATGGCATGTCGCCTAAAGCCATATTAATGAGGGGTGTTGCGTCAGCAGACATGCCATGGCATGGCATGTCCCTACTACGATGAGAGCATTCCTTAGGTTAGCGACATTGTGCATGTCGTATCAATACAACATATTGTTCGCCAGTATATTACATTGAGAGTGAGGGCACGTCGGAGACGTGCCGGCCGTTCGTAACCCCATGCACGGCGCGGAGCGACGTACATGGGGCGGGGGATGCCACCACATAGTTAAACCTCGGAGAGGTTTCGCCACATAAGCATACGAGAGGGAGAGTAAATCGTATTAACGTATTTTAACAAATGGGGGGGTAATTTTATGAAGTTTTAGTACATTTGTAGACACAATCTTTCACTTTTAAATCCTAAATCAACATGAAAAAATTCTTGCTATCTATTCTGTCAATCTTTGCTGTGCTTTCAGTTGTCAACGCCCAGGGGCTTGATCCGCAGCGTATAGCCAATCTACAGAAGCTCATAGACAAGGCTCCTAAAGTGTGCGAAATCGCCGATGTTGACGAGTATGCCGGAGCTGCCGGAGCCGCAGCAGTGTTAGCTATCGCCAATTCCAAGCAGCTTGAAGATTTCAATGCCCAAATTGCAGCCGGTAATCCCCCGGCTCTGGCCGATGTGTAGACACTCGCCAAAACAATAGCTACCGAGAAGGAAGCTATCCAGAAGGCTTCCGAACTCGCTCCCAAGGCTGCACAGGCCATCAAGGATGAAGGCGAAAAGGCCAAGAGCGGCGGCATGAAAGAGAAGATGGCCGCAGGCAAGCGACTGAAAGCTGCCGATAAGGTAATCTCCTATGCCAATGATGCCACAGCCATGGTGACCGCTGAATCAGTGGCACAGGGCTTAGCCGTCAGCCAGATGATTGCTACACTTAAAGGTAACTGAAAATAATCCCTAATCCGCGTAAATGGGTGGAATACAGCCGTATGTCAGCCCATTACGCGGATTTTAACATGAAAATATGGAGATGAAAAAAATATTGCTGATACTGTGTGCTGTCATGGTCACATTGACCGTCTCAGCAAAAGACAACGCATCAGAGCCGGCAGGTCAATACCAGATACAGGGAGCCGGACCGGCCAATGGAGGTTCATCTATGGTCTATGTCACAGTCATGGCCAAGAAAGCCGACAAGGTGACGGAAGATATGCTGGTAAAAGCAGCCGTCCATGGCGTATTGTTTCGTGACTACACCGATGCGTCAGCGTCAGGGTTTGGGGCATCTTCGCATCATCCGGCCATGATGGGCATCCCGGCTGCCTATGCGCAGCATCTCGATTTCTTTGAGCCTTTCTTCCGTGACGGCCAGTATCGCGGCTATGCCCAGTATGTCGATGATTCGCGGCGTGTGGTCAAGTCGGGTAAAGAATACAAGGTGTCGGCCAAGGTGGCTGTTTCATCGGCTTCGCTGCGTAAAGACCTTGAGAAACAGGGCCTTCTGAAGGGTCTGCGCTCAGGTTGGTAAACACGATCAAACAACAAATTTTTCTTTAGAGTATGAAAAAGTTTATCGCCATAGCATTCACAGTCCTCTTGGCCGCCGGTGTATCAAACGCGCAGGAAAACAATATCAAGCGCATACCCTCGGTGGGCGGCAATACATCAGTCACCGACTATTCGTCTGCTGACAGAGGATTCTGGATGGCGGCAGAGCTGTCGGGCGGTGCTTCGCTGCGTATCAATCACCGTAATGCGCCATTTGGCGAACTTGACGTGACAGCCGGCTACCGTTTCTGCCAGTATCTCAAGGTTGGCTTGGGCTTTGGTGCCCGTTATTTTATCAATAACGACTGTCTGCGCCGCTCGTCTGTGCCTTGGGATTTCCCTCTCTATGCCAGCGTCAGGGGCAATTTCATCGATGAAACATACCGCACATGTGTCCCGTATTACAGTCTTGACGCAGGTGCTGCCATACGTGACGGATTTATGATACGTCCGACCGTCGGCCTGAGATTCGGGCAGCCGCGCAGTGCATTTTTGCTCGGTCTGTCATATGTCGGACAGGTGGTCAGCGGATATGATGAATCGGTGCCGGGACTTGTCACTGACAAGAATCGCTTTGTATCGATGCTTGCCCTGCGCCTCGGTTATGAATTTTAGCAGGTATATGAGTTGATTCTATTCTGCAATTTTCTGTTTAATCATTTATATGTTTATGAAAAAGACGATACAACATATCGCGCTCTTGACCATGGCGGTCATGGCTCTGTCATCTTGCTCGAAGACACAGAAAGTCAGCAAGACATATGCCTATGCGTCATATGAAACCACATGCCTCGGCAGCGGACATGACGGCTCAGAGACTGTCAGGGCCTGGGGCAGCGGCAACACCAAGGCCGAGGCCATAGAACAGGCACGCAAAAACGCTGTCTACGACGTGGTGTTCAAAGGTATCAAGGGTAAGGACTGCACAGTCTCGGCGATAGTGCATGAAGTCAACGCCGCCGAGCGTTATGCTGACTATTTCAACCCCTTCTTCAGTGTCGGCGGCGAGTACACCCGGTTCTGCAAGGTGGAGATGGGTGCGCCCAAGCCGCTTATTGAATCCAAGGGGACAAACCGTGTGTCATACGGGGTAGTGGTCACTGTGGACCGTGCCGCTCTTAAGTCCCAGCTTGCCAAAGACGGCATCCTGTCGGAAAACTACGCCTATTGACCCGCCACCTCCATCATCTGATCCAATCAAACATCGTTCATATCACATTCTATACTATCATGCAAAACTTACTTAAAACCCTCGGAGTGTCGCTCGCCATGGTTTCGGGCATATCGGCCTATGCGGCTCCGCCTACCATAATGGTGCTTCCCGATAAAGTGTGGTGCAACTCCCAGGGATACGTAGAGACCATCAACGCCAACGGAAAGCAGCGCATAGAGGAAGACTATGGCAAGGCATTCCTTGATTCCGAACTCAAAAATGTAACCACAGCCATCAACAGCCTTATGCAGGACCGTAATTTCCCTCTCAAGGATTATGCGGCCCAGGACGAGAGCGACGATGACGACGATATGTTTGACGAAGCCTTCTCCGGTGCTGAGTCAGGCAGCGAAGTGCAGGGCAACGCCATCGACCAGCTCTTGCAGAAGACGCGCCCCGACATACTGCTCCGCATAGGCTGGGATGTCAATAAGGTCGGCTTCCAGTATAATCTGTCATACCGCCTCGAAGCAGTGGACGCCTACAGCAACAAGGCGGTAGCTTCGGTCACCGGCGAAAGCGCTCCGACAGCACGCACCACTCCGGTGGCTGCTTGCCTAAAACAGGCTGCCGCTGACCACATCGACGAGTTTGCCGGCAAGCTGATGAGCTACTTCGATGATGTGCAGACCAACGGACGAGAAATCCGTGTGTTGCTACGCATAATCGACAACGGTGCCGGCCTTACTTTCAATCAGGAGTACGGCGGCAAGGAACTCAGCCAGATCATCTATGACTGGATGAGCGACAACACCGTCAACCACCAGTTTAACGAACGCACCGCATCGCGTAACCGTCTTGCCTATGACCAGGTGCGCATTCCTCTCAAGGATTCCAACGGACGCCCCATGCAGGCACGTCAGTTTGTGGCGCAGTTGCAGCGTTACCTCGCCTCGGCTCCGTATTCCATAAGGGCTGAAAATTCATCGCCCACGCTCGGTGTGGGCCGATTGATGCTCGGCGAAAAATAAGCATACTGACTCCAAGTCATGTAACCAATCAAAAATAATATACATATACACAGACTTTTATGTGCAGATTAAAAATAACACGCAGACTTGTCGGCATAGCCGTCGCTGCGATGTCGGCCATGACGGTATCTGCCTCCGACTGCCAGATTATGATGGGGATAGCTCCCATGGACCAGGGGGAGGGTGTACCTGAGGCTGTAGGGCAGAGGCTGAGCAACCGTCTTGCCAACCTTATGGCCCAGGAAGGGGTCGTGGCCGGTGACGATGAGAGCCGTTTCTTTGTGTCGGGACGGTTTGACAACGGTTTCTTTGACCGTAACTCTAACGGCAACTATCTCGTAAAGACCACCCTGACCCTGTTTATAGGTGATGTCGAGGGCAAGAAGATGTTTGCTTCGCGCCAGTTTGAACTCAAGGGTGCCGGCAAGACCGAGCAGCTTGCTTATATCAACGCTCTTAGCTCACTCAATGCGCGTAACCCTCAGTTCCAGTCATTTGTGGCCGACGGTCGCGAGAAGGTAGTCAATTACTTCAACTCCAACTACAAGACTTATCTCACACGGGCCAGGACAGCTCTGGAGACGAAAAACTATGACGAGGCGTTTTATTACGCTCTGTCTATACCGGAATGCTGCGTAGGCTATGACGAGGCTGTCAATCTCGTAAAAAGCGCATACACCGATCAGGTCAACGACACCGCACGCAGGCTGCTGGCTCAGGCCAAAGCTGCATGGGCCGCTCATCCTGACGAGGCCGGAGCCGAGGAAGCACACTCTTATCTGACTCAGATAGATCCTGATGCTTCATGCTACGGCGAAGCGATGGCTCTGAGCAAGAGCATAGGCCAGACGGTCAAGAAAAATTGGGACTTCGAGAATGTCACCAAATACAAGGATGCTGTCGCGCTTGAAAAACAGCGCATAGAGAGCGCACGTGCCATAGGTGTGGCATGGGCAAAAAAACAGCCCAAGACCGTCAACCGCTACTATTGGGTAAGCCGCTACCGTTATTGACTTTGAATCTGAAGTATCACAAGGATACCAATCATTATTTAACTTACCAATCAAATTAAAACCATGAAACTGACTAACGCTACAATTATCTCAGGTATGCTGCTGCCCATGGCCATGTGGAGCGCAGCCCAGGCTCCACAGACTCCGCAATTCATGCGCAGCTCCATCTATATGATACTCGTGCAGAGCGAAAACCAGAACCAGCGTCTTGAAAAGGAGGCCAAGAGTATCGATGAGAACGAATGGCTTGCCGTGGGTAAGGCTTTTGCCAACACTGATGCCAAGAAAGCCAAAGCAGAGGAAGCATCGGAGTTTGCCAATGTGCCTCTGACCAAGCTGCCTCAGGTGAGATTTCTCGACATACCTATCCCTAACCAGTTTAACGACCACAATCTCTCGGAACGCATACTTGACTTTGACGCGGTCAAATCAGGGATGTCAAAGGATGAGAAGGATGCCCTGACTCCCAAGGGGGCTAAGAAGAAAGGCAACGGCTTCAAGGCCTTTGCCGGAGGCCTCATGGGTGCTGCTGCCGGCAAGAGCGAGTCATCTATGGTACGTGCCGAAGAGGTGGACGAGTGGATGGCTCCTGTGGTGCAGAAATATTTCCAGCAGAACAATGTGGCCGAGCATATCGTAGGAAAATGGTTTGGCTATGAGGCCGACTCGGCTAATCACTGGGACCCTGATTTCAAGCTGATTCTTGCCCGTGGCTTGCAGAACGCTTCGGCCGAGGATCTTAACATGGCGGCAAAGAACACCAATCTCAACTCGATGCTTGCAGGTAAGGGCTTTGATCTTATCAACAATACCTACGTGGTGGCTCTCAACCTCCGTTTCCGTAACAACAAGGCTGTGGCAGCAGAGGCCGAAGCCATGGCCAAGGGTATGTTCGGCAGTCTCGGCTCTGTGGCCGGTGCTATAGGCCGTGCGGCTGTAGGCGAAGGTTTCACTGTACAGGCCGTGTCACAGCTCTATAAACTTGACTGGAACGATGAGATTTCTACAGCTGTGGCTGAAAACATCGTTGACAAAAACGCTACTATCGATGACCTTGTCAAGCTCGGCATATGCAAGTTGACTTATGTAGGCAGCGAAAAAAGCTCGGCATCAGTGCGTCAGAGCTATTTCTCCAACAAGCCGGTCAGCGAGCTGGTGCTCCGTGCCACAGGTCGTTCGATTGACGGTGCTATAGCCAAATTGCAGGAGAAGAATGAGGTGTTCCGTACCATCGTGCCTATCTCGGAAGTAGGGGCTGACGGTGCCATCTATGCCAAGATAGGCATGAAGGAGGGTTTAAGCAAGGGTGATGAATACCAGATACTTGAGCCTCAGGAAGATGCCAATGGCCGACTGACATATAAGGAGGTAGGCAAGGTGAAGGTTGACGAGAAGCATATCTGGAACAACCTCTACGGTGCCGAGGATGAGGCTGCCGAGAATCTGGCAGCCAATAAGGTGGCCGATGAGGATGCTGCCATAGAGTTCGGTGCTACACGTTTCCTCGGAGCCAAGAAAGGCACTGACTATTCAGGCTACCTGCTTCGCCTTAAGAAGAAAAAATAAGCAAGAGCCGAGGATGTCAGTCGTAAATGCTTGACTGGCGTTCTTATGCAGTAGGGACATGCCATGGCATGTCGCCTAAAGCCGTGCTAATGAGAGGTGTTGCGTCAGCAGACATGCCATGGCATGTCCCTACTGCAATTAGTATATACCCTCGCTAAAATGTAAGCAGCCGTGAGGCACCATAAGGTCTCACGGCTGCTTTTATTTTAGTGCTGCGGAAACAGCCTCAAATCCTACCAGGGGAGGAGGGCTGCGATATCCGCGGCGATGAGTACGGGGTCGAGATGGCACTCTTTCAGCAGTTCGGCGGCGTTATAACGGTCACGGAACTGCTTGGGGAGTCCGTAACACTTGACCATCATGGGTGTGGGGCCGTAATATCTGGCCACTTTCTCGCCGTAGCCTCCGTCGAGGATGCCGTCTTCGATGGTGACCACGAGGCGGTGGTCTTTTTTGAGCATTTCGAGGGTCTGCTCGTCAAGGCCTGAGAGGAAACGCGGATTGATGAGGGTGGCGTCGACTCCCTTCTCCTTCAGAAGGTCGCGCGTGCGCTGTCCCAGACGGTAGAATCCTCCGGCGGCAATGATGGCGATGTTGCTCCCCTTATGGGTGATGATTGAGGTGTTGATGTCGTTGTAGTCGGCAGGGTAACGCTCGCCGGTGGAGATGACCTCCATGCCCGGCACGCGGATAGCCACGGGGTGGTCGGTCTGTCCGACGGCCCAGTCAAGCATAGCCAGGTATTCCTCTTTGCACGTCGGGGCGAGGTAGACCCAGCCGGGGATATTGATTAGCTCGGGTATGTCATACCATCCTACGTGAGTGACGTCGTTCATGCCTATCGCGCCGCCGTAGAAGATGTTGAGCACAGGGGCTGTGCGGTTGATGGCTACATCCTGTATCAGCTGGTCGTAGGCTCGCTGCAGGAATGTCGACACGACTCCCATGACGGGCCGTCCTCCTGCCTTTGACATGCCGGAAGCCATAGCCACGGCTGTCTGCTCCGCAATGCCTACGTCGATGAATCGTTTGCCGGCGCGGTGGCGGCGGTCAGGGGGAAAACCGATGGCTCCGGGGGTGCCGGCGGTGATTACGCTCACACGTGGGTCAGCCGCCATAAGCTCCAGCATGTGCTTGCCGAAGATGTCGAAATAGTTGTCGTCCGACGGTATGCGCTTGAGGTCGCCGGTGGCTATGTCGAAAGGTGCGGAGTAGTGGAATGCCTCTTTCTGGTCCTCGGCAGGTTGGTAACCGTCGCCTTTGAGGGTGGAGATGTGCACTACCACAGGGTGGTCTATGTCCTTGACTTCGTCAAACACCTTGATAAGGGCGTCCATGTCATTGCCGTCGGCCACGAAGCGGTAGTCGTCGATGCCGAAAGCCTTGAAGAAATTACACGGGTCTGCTCCGTCGGTGGAGCGGAGAGCCGCGAAGTTTTTGTAGATGCCTCCATGGTTCTCGGCTATTGACATCTGGTTGTCATTGAATACGACGATGAAATTGCTCGTCATCTCTCCGATAGTGTCAAGACCCTCAAATGCTTCGCCTCCGCTCATTGAGCCGTCGCCGATAAAGGCGATGACGTTGTAGCTGTCGCCGTTGAGGTCGCGCTGTTTGGCCAGACCGGCGGCGAGGCTGAGAGAGGTGGAGGTGTGGCCGATGGTGAAGAGGTCATAGTCAGGACGCTCGTCTATGTCGGTATAGCCTGAGGAGTCGCGATAATGGTCAGGATCGATGAAAGAAAGGACGCGGCCTGTCAGCATCTTGTGGACGTAGCTCTGATGCGATACGTCAAACACGAGCTTGTCATCGGGGGCGTCAAACACTTTGTGGAGGGCTATCGTTGCCTCCACTACGCCGAGGTTGGGGGCTACATGGCCGCCTGTCTGGCTCAGCTTGGTTATCAGAGCTTTGCGCATCTCCGAAGCGATGGCTTTAAGTGCTTCGGACGAGAGGTTCTTGATGTCAGCCGGTGATTTTATATCTTTGAGAGTCATGGGTGTGAGAGAAGTTAGAGGGTGTTTAATAACAAAAGTTAAATCCTGAGCTGCGGATTTTGAGATGGA
>UQDU01000033.1 GCA_900539915.1 uncultured Bacteroidales bacterium
ATCAAAAGATACACCACTCAGGATTTAACTTTTGTTATTAAACACCCTCTTAAAAACAATAAGGATATACTGTGACTGTCCCTACAACAATGTTTGACCGCCGGAAGTTTAAGAGGGTGTTATTAAACACCCTCTAACTCAAATCTTGTCCAATGCCTGGCGGATGTCAGCGATGATGTCGTCGGCACTCTCTATGCCCACCGAGAGGCGGATGAGGTCGGGGGCGATGCCGGCTTCGCGAAGCTGCTCGTCCGAGAGCTGGCGGTGGGTGTGGCTTGCCGGGTGGAGCACGCAGCTTCGGGCATCGGCCACATGGGTGGCTATGGCGATGAGCTTGAGTGAGTCCATAAAGCGTATAGCTGCCTCGCGGTCACCTTTCAGGCCGAGGCATAGCACTCCGCAAGAGCCGTTGGGCAGGTATTTCTGAGCCTTGGCATAGTCGGGATTGTCGGGGAGTCCGCAGTAGTTGACCCATGCCACGCGAGGGTCGGCGGCAAGAAATTCTGCAACCTTCTGGGCGTTCTCGCAATGGCGAGGCACACGCAGGTGCATCGACTCCAGACCGAGATTGAGCAGAAATGCGTTCTGAGGACTCGGTATCGAGCCGAGGTCGCGCATGAGCTGTGCGGTCAGTTTGACGGTATAAGCCTGATTGCCAAATGCTTTGGTATATGTCAGTCCGTGATATGAGGGGTCGGGAGTGGTCAGCCCGGGGAAGCGGTCGGTATGTGCGTCCCAGTCAAAACGGCCTCCGTCCACTACCACGCCGCCCACCTGCGCACCGTGGCCGTCCATATATTTGGTGGTGGAGTGGGTCACTATGTCGGCACCCCACTCGAGCGGACGGCAGTTGATGGGTGTGGCAAACGTGTTGTCGACAATCAGCGGCACCCCGGCCCTGTGGGCCAGCGATGCCCAACGCTCTATGTCAAATACCTTACAGCCGGGATTGGATATGGTTTCGCCGAAGAATGCCTTGGTCTCGGGGCGTACTGCGGCCATGATTTCCTCATCTGAGGCATCGGGCGAAAGCATCGTGCACTGTATGCCGAGCTTGGGCAGCGTCACGGCAAACAGGTTGTACGTGCCGCCATAGATTTCGTTGGATGCTATGATGTGGTCACCGGCCTCGGCTATGTTGAATATGGCGTAGAAATTGGCGGCCTGTCCGCTTGATGTCAACACCGCGCCCGAGCCGCCTTCGAGAGCCGCGATTTTGGCGGCTACGGCATCGTTTGTCGGGTTTTGCAGACGTGTATAGAAATAGCCGGATTTTTTCAGGTCGAAGAGGTCGGCCATCTCCTCCGTGTTGTCATACTTGAAAGTCGTGCTCTGGATGATAGGCACCTGGCGAGGCTGTCCGTTGCCGGGTTGCCATCCCCCCTGCACGCATATAGTGTCAAGAGATAGTTTCTGAGATTGCTTGTTAGAGTCCATATATGTCTGATAGTTGGTAGTTTCGGTTGTTATTGAAATGGTTTATCGGTATCTGATTTCTTTGCGTCCCCAGTTCTTGGGCATCATGGCCTGCGAGCGGCGCATCTTTTCCATGAATTTTTGGGGATTAGCGGTGAGGAGTTTGTAGCGAGAGTATTGTTTATGGCCGAGGAGCGTTTTTGCATCATCTTTGACCCGGGAAAGTTCTTCGGACACCTTTGTGATGTATTTGAGGTTGATGGTCGGGTCGATGCCTCGCAGACGTGCCAGTTTCTTGGCCGCCTTCAGCCCTTGACGTAGCAACAGTCCCTTGTCCTGGATTTTCTGGAAATGCTCGGTGCAGGTCAGGACATCCATAAGGTCGTTGCCGACAAACATGAGCATATCGGCTGAAATATGTTTGCCGAAGTGGCGCAGATATTTCTCGCGGTGCTTGTTGAATACGTATTCCTGACACTCACTTATGCGTGAGGTGTCGGCTGTTATTGAGTTGTTGCGTGAGCGTGTCTTTTGGCGGTAGAGGAGCAGACGCTCTGGAATCAGCCGTACCTGATTGGGTATTTCATCTCCGAGAACCCTTATCCAGAACTCCCAATCTTCCATGGCTGTACGCATCTTCTCGTCAAATCCGCCAGCTTTGAGGTAATCTTCCCGACGTAGCATGGCTGAGACATGTATGTTGTTGTGCAGCAGCTCTTCGCGGAAGTCGGTATAGGCGAGTTCGGGAGTATGTGTGTCAGCCCCGAAAAATTTCCAATTGGCATACACGACTTTGATGTCAGGCAGTGTTTCCAGTACATCCACACACTTCTGGATGTATTGTGGCAGCAACATGTCGTCACCGTCAAGACTCATGACATACTTGCCGGTGGCCTTTGACGCTGCGAAGTTACGTGCGGCGCTTACGCCGTGATTGTCGGTATGATAAAATCTGATACGCTTGTCGCGTGCGGCCCATCGGGTGGCGACATCAGCCACATTGTCAGGCGAGCCGTCATCTACTACTATAGCTTCCCAGTTGGTATATGTTTGGCTGACGAGTGACTGCAAGGTTTCATCAAGATATTTTTCCTGTCCGTAGGCAGCAATCAGCACGGAGACTTTGGGCGCGTCTGTGGCGGCATCAGGATGTATCCTGCTGGCTACCGTTTCAAGATAACCACGGCCAAATTCGCGGTCGGGTTCGATGTAATTGCCCTCGCCCCATTCGTTCCAGGATTTGAGGAATATGATGCGATTATCCTCGTCGCGGTCTTTCACGGCATCAATGGCATTGTCAAGAAGCGAGCCGAACAGTTCGGGGGTGCTTCCGTCAAATACTACGCCTCTCAGGCCGCTGCGTGGCGTGTGGTCCCAGTTGCTGTAGACCGTAGGGTATATGCCGTCGGCACTGTCTTCTGCGGTCACCATGGTGTCGATTACATCGCGGTATGGTACCACTATCGGGCGGTGTAAAAGCTTGGATTTGAGTTTGGCCTGTTTGTAGAGTTGTTTCTTCTTTTGCTTGAAATCATGGAATCGGCACACGTTTATGGCATCTATACCTAATGACAGCATGGCATCCTTTTCGTCGTCAGGGAAGTATGATATGCCTACGAAGTGAAACCCCGGAAGGCCGTTTTCAGTGGCGAGTTTGCGCCACAATGCTATCTTGTCACGGATGGCTTCAGGATTGTCAAGCGGATGGTATATGACAAACAGCAGCTTGCCGTTGACCGTGATGTAGCGTTTGTCTCTGAACGTAGGCAACAGTGACATGAAATGCGCCCTGTCATCTTCTGCTCCGGGATAAGTCTGCTGTATGAGATAGGAGCGAGTCTTAAGTCCGTGTTCAAATCCGTGCCACGACTCGTTGGCCCAGCCGATGCAAAAAGGGAAGTCAGGCTTGCCGCTTTCCACCACTTCCTGTAGCGGACGCTCAAGCATCTGCTTGCCATGACCGAACCAATAATGCCAGTAGCAGAATCCCTCGATGCCATATTGCCGTGCGAGGGCAGCCTGCTGCTCACGCACTTCCGGCACTCGGAGGTCATAATACCCCAGTTCGGTAGGGAGCTTGGGCTGCTTATGCCCCCGGTAGAGAGGCTGAGCCTTGCCTACATTGGTCCATTCGGTAAACCCCTTCTCCCAAAACACATCGTTTTCGGGCACAGGATGGAACTGGGGCAGATAAAAGGCTATGATTCGGGCCGGTTTCTCGGTATGCTTTTCAGTTATCATTGTTTCGGGGGTATTGTGTCCAATACTACTGGCGTAGAGATGCTGAGGAGGTAAGTGATTGATGGGGTGAGCGGTTCGCGCCCTCTGGCAGCTCTCATCAGCGAAGAGAATACGTATTTGATATATCTGCGTTTGCGGTGACGGGGAGGATTATGCCGTTGAATATATGTATGATAACGCAGGGCATTGGAGCGCGGGTCAGTGTGAGAGGCAAGTATCCTCACTGCGATAGGAGAAAACACTTTCCAGTACTCCTCTTCTTCGCGCTGCAATTCTTCGCGGCGGTCATTGTATGACAGCCAGGTGGTGGATGATTGGTGCTGTCTGAAAGAGTTGAGTCTGAGCCTGATTTCTGCAATATTGCCCTTTAGCGACATCTCCGACCAGAAAGCCCAGTCGCCTATATGGCGGAGTTTTTCGTAGACCCTGATGTCTAATGCCTTGAATGTATCGGCTCTGAACAATACCATGCTTGCATTATAAACCACATTATGGGCTATTAGACGGGATGCAAAATATGTAGTTCCGTCATAAATGACTGTCTCCCCATTGGCTTCAGGTGGTGTGTAGGGAGTATAAACTGTGGTTTCGATGTGATTTTCCATCTCTTTGCCGGCTGTGTCAATCAGTCGGGAGAGGGTGTAGGCCACGGCGACATCTTCACGGCTGTCAAGGGTATTGACCGTGTGATGAAGAAATTCGGCATCAGCCACGTCATCAGCTTCTGCTATCCATATGTATTTGCCAGATGCCATGGATATGCCTTTGCTCCATTGTAGGAAAGGGGAACCTGTATTTGTGGCATTGTAAACGATATGGCTGACTTTGGGATGTTCTCTGTAACGCTCTATGATTTCCCGAGAATTGTCTGATGAGCAATCGTCAAGGATGATTATTTCAAAGTCCTGGTATGTCTGGCGCAGTATGGAGTCAATCCTTTGGGTGAGGTATTGGCTGTAATTGTAGTTTGGAACTATTACTGAGACTTTTGGCATACTGATTAAGCGTGGACTTGGAAGCCGATTGGTTCAGCTGTTAAGACATATGCAAAGATACTCATTATCCACCGTTTTTCATACTATCAATGATAAAGTCACGTAAATGGGAGGGAGAATACTGAAACAAAAATAACACAGGGTAAGTAAGTTGCAAATTGTGTTTGGGGCATAGTGTCGATTTTATGGTGATGTCAGTCGCGGTAGCGGAGTTGCTGCCACTTGAGGGTCAGGAGATGGCGGTAGTAGTGGTGGGATGAGGATGGGAGGTCGCGGTAGAGCTGCATGAGGCGGCGCACGGCGTTGTCGGAGATGGCCGAACGGATGGCTTTGAAGATGAAGCCGTAGAGGCAGCGGCATTTGGCGTCATTGACAGCCTTGTCGTCAATCGGGTCAACCGACATGACGGGGATGCGTGACCATTTGGTGTAGAACATGTCGAGAGTGGCCCGCATCCATGGCTCAGTGTAGCTGCCGGCCGAGAGATGCATCACATCCACGCCATACATCACATAGTTTTTGAAATCTGCTGCCGCTATATCCACTGAGAAGTCTATGTCGTAGCAGTGAAAGCCGTCAAGCACATGCTGGTCAAACGGAAACTCGGCCCATACATCGCGGCGCACCGCCATGGCGAGACCGTCGACCGTGATGACCTGACGGAACGTTTCCCCATCTAAGGCACCGGCCGATACCTCGTGGCACACGCCGTCCTCGACATGACGCAGCGATGCTCTCATATATTCCGGCCCTCCCTGGTCCCATCCGCCGGGGACAGGTACACGCAGTGTGCTTCCGGCAAATCCGATTACACCTGTCGATGGCTCGGAGAGTTTCCGGAGGAGCTTCCACCCCCATCCGGGGCTTGAGATTATGACATCTTCGTGGATAAACAGCAGATACGGTGCCGAGGTCAGTTCTGCGCCCTCGTTGTATATGTCGGCTATCGGTCGGGAGTCGCCGCGGTTGTCTATTACCTGTATTTCCAGGTCTATGCCGGCGGTGCGTCTGAGTGATTCGGTGCAGTCACGGCACTTGTCCGGGTCGATGCTGCAGACTATTACAGAGAGTCGGTCGGATGAATTCATGTGAGCACTGAGTGTTTATGCGAATTTACGAATAATTTTTGTACTTTTGTCATTATGCAGCGTCCATCTGAGCCACATACACCGCTTGTATCGGTGATTATACCCAATTATAACCACGCTCCGTTTCTGCGTGAGCGCATCAGCAGCGTGCTCGGGCAGGAGATGGATGATATGGAGGTAATCATCCTGGATGACAGTTCCACTGACAACAGTCGTGACATCATAGACTCTTATCGCTCTCATCCCAAGGTGAGCCATATCGTATGCAATGATAACAACTCCGGCTCTACTTTTGCTCAATGGAAGCGCGGACTGAGAGTGGCTCGTGGCCGATATGTGTGGATAGCCGAGAGCGATGACAGCGCCGACAGCCGTTTCCTGTCATCGTTGGTGCCCCTGATGGAAGCCCGCCCTGAGGCCGTGGTGGCCTACTGCGGCTCGCATATCATAGATGCCCGTGGAGAGGTGATACCCGGAGCAGACTGGGACCGCATGGGCCGCAACGCTCCGGCTGTCGAAGTGATGGATTCCCACACCATGATACGCCGCAACCTGCTGATGAACAATGGCATCTATAATGCTTCAATGGCTCTGTTCAGACGCGAGGCCGCTCCTGAGATTGACGGGAGACTTACGGCCATGCGTTTTTGCGGTGACTGGTGGTTTTGGTCGGAGCTGGCTCAGAGAGGCTGCGCCATACGCCTCAGAGAGCGTCATAACCGCTTCCGTCAGCATGACATGAAGGTGTCACCTGCGGCATCGAAGGAGGGGCTGACTTACTCCGAGGGATTCTGCGTCATCAATGGCATGGCTGATTTTCTCCATCTGTCGCCGCTGCAACGCAAGGTGCTCGCAGGGCGCACATTTAAGCGTCTGCGCCGGTTTCCGTCATTGTCACCGGCATGCGATGCGGAGATTCGTCAGGGCTTCGAAACTCTCTTGCACGGCGACAACTGGCGCCATCCGTTGGCATTGATTGCGCTGTATGAAATAGACAAGGTGCTCAACTTCTCACATCTATATGATTGAAGGCTATGCTCGTATCGTTGATAATCTCCACATATAATGCTCCGGTAGCTTTGCTGCGCACTCTTGAGAGTGTAGCATCACAGACGGAGTATCCACATGAGGTCATCGTGGCTGATGACGGCTCGGCGGAAGATACAGCCGCCGTGGTCAGGAAGTTCGCGGAATCTGCGCCGTTTACTCTCAGGCATGTGTGGCATGAGGACCGCGGTTTCCGCCTCGGAGCGATACGCAATAAGGCCATTGCGGCGGCCGAGGGCGACTATATAGTGCAGATCGACGGTGATATACTGCTGCATCCGCGCTTTGTGGAGGACCACCGGCATTATGCACGCAAGGGAGCGTTTGCTTGTGGCAGCAGGGTGCTTCTCGGCGAGCGGTTGACTGAAGAGATATTTCGCGACGGAATCCGCGGCATAACTCCGTGGACTCGCGATATTCTCAACCGCAAAAACGCGCTGCGCTCTCCGATGCTTGCTGCGGCTGTCGGCAGTATTGCCTCCGGCAAACTGAAATACCGTGGTTGCAACATGGCTTTCTGGCGTGATGACCTCGTGGCGGTCAACGGCTATGACGAGAACTACAGCGGCTGGGGTTGCGAAGACCATGACCTCGTGGCGCGCCTGATCAACAATGGCGTTGAGTTTCTGCCGTTGCGCCATGTGGCTGTATGCTACCACATGTGGCATCCGTCGTCCAAGGAGGCCGAATCATTTGACCGCAACAACCGTCTGCTTGCCGAGACACGCAGCAGCGGCCGCACCCGATGTGACAACGGTCTTGACAATTATCTTCAACCCCCTCTTACTGTAGAGTAATGAACATAAGGTTGCACCCTGATTACAGGCATCTTGATGGATTTGTACGGGCTGTGCCTGGCCATGGCTACTCCGAGGAGGAGGTGTGCTGGAACAGACGTAACATAGTGGAGCGAGTGAAGACTCCCGACGGCACGGATGTGATAGTCAAGCGTTTTAAGCCGGTAGGCTTTTTCAAGGGGCTGATATATACGTTCCTGCGCAAATCCAAGGCGCGACGTGCTTATGAAAACGCTCTATATCTGCTCAGTCAGGGCATTGATACAGCTTTCCCGATAGCATATATAGAAGAGCGGCGCATGGGCATATTCAGGGCCGGATACTTCATCAGCTCCTATTTGCCCTACAATACTGTCAAGGACATGTTCATGCCCGAAAAGGTGTCTGAAGCCGAACGTGCGGAGATACAGTATCGGTTGGTGGAGTTTCTCGTCGGGCTGCATTCGCGCGGCATAATCCCGAGGGATTTCAACATGGACAATGTCTTTTATCATCGCGATGCCGGGAGCGGAAACCTGAAATTTTCACTCATTGACATCAACCGCCTCGGCATAGGACGCCATCCCGGCGTGTCCGATGCCATGAAATCGTTGGCGCAGCTCGGTGTCAATATTTGGGTGCTCAGAGAGTTCGTGGGATATTACCATACACTGACCGGTGCCGACCCTGACGATTGCGCCTACCGCATCCTCTCCTACCGACGAAAACGTCGGCGCCGCAAACGCCTCCTGAAACACCTGTAGCCCACGGGCATTAATGCTTGAATTGCGTTCCTATGTAGTAGGGAGGGTGTTGCAGAACTTGTATCCAGAGCCTCAAACTTGTAGGGATGCACCCTGGTGCATCCGCTAACATGCTGGCAATCAGCCTATGTATATCGGCTGCACCAGGGTGCAGCCCTACAATTTGACGGTTTTGCAACACCCTCACCTAAAGCTATGCTAATGAGGGGTGTTGCGTCAGCAGACATGCCATGTCACTACAATATTGAGTACATGCCGGTCAGACGGGGATGACGAGCATGGGGAGGTTGGCGTCGTAGAGGAGGCGGTGGGCCAGAGAGGGGTTGAAGATGCGCGTGAAGGCGTTGCGCCGCTTGTTGGGGATGGATATGAAATCTACACGGTATTCTTTGAGGAGGGCGTTGATGTCATCTGCTACGCTGCCCTGGTGTATCTCTGCCGGTTTGCACCGGAATGTCGGG
Source organism: uncultured Bacteroidales bacterium (assembly GCA_900539915.1). Classification (GTDB taxonomy): domain Bacteria; phylum Bacteroidota; class Bacteroidia; order Bacteroidales; family Muribaculaceae; genus Amulumruptor. Next base: position 8,789 of record UQDU01000033.1, read on the forward strand.
AAATGCTCTGCGCAATATTTCAGCAGTGCCTGCATGCTTTCAGACGATGATTTCGCTGTCTTACGTGAGGTGACATTGACGATGGTGATGTCAAGCGGCGATGCGCCGAGCAGACGGTACAGTTCGTCAAGAGCGAGCAGGTCGGTCTGATCCATATTGCCGAAAAACAGAGCCGATGCCGTCACGTCGGGTGCCATCTGAGCTGTGTCATCGGGCACTGTCAGGACTGTGTAGCGGCATGTGTCTATCACCTCGGCGGTCACGCTGCCGAGCATCTCGCGCTGCTTCTGTGACGAACTCCGTGTGCCCATCACTATGAGCATCGGGTTGAGGTCACGTGCCGTCTGCCGTATCACCTCCTCGGGCACGCCTTCTTCCACTCTGGTCGAGAATCTCACAGGTGGGAGAGAGCCTTCTTTGATGCTGCGGCGCACATCTTCGCTGACATGGGCCATAAGCGTGTGTGCCATGGTCTCCATATCCAGTGTCTCCTTGTTCTGCGCTATTTCGCTTGAGAACGTCAGGGCATCGTTGAGGGGGTTGTTGATGCCAACGGGTGGCACCAGATATGCGTGAAGCAGCAATATGCGAGCCTTGTGGGCGGCTGCGATTCTGAAAGCGAGCGATATGGCGGCCTGGGGCGCCGGGCTTTCGTCAACCGGCACTATGACCACGGGGTCGCTGTCGGATGAGGCCGACACAGCCGTGTCCCCTTTGCCCGGACATAGGAGGTCGCTGCTCTCTATGATGCGGAGGGCAAGCGGAAGATCCGACTCCTTGATGCGCACCCTTACGCCTGACGAAACCACAGGCTGCAGCAGATTGACATTCTGTAGAGTTACCTTGATGCCTTCCGACTCAAGGAGCGACTTGAGTACGAGGGCTTTTTCATAAGTGTGGATTGCGATGGTGATGAGACGGTCTTCCATAACGTGGCATATGTAATGACATAGATATAATAACAATGCGCAATGATGCTGTCAGGTTCATTGCGCACTGTTATATGGTGTCTGTTTTTTGAAGTGTAAACAAAAAATGGCTTTACGCCGACTCCGTCTCACGGAGTATATCGCAAGCCATATCGTATATTGTAGTGTCATCGAGAACTACGATGCCACCGCCAGGTCCGGGTTCGATGTGTACACCGCAGTTTTTGCCAAACTGGTAGTTGCTGCCGCCGAAGTAGTTGCGCACGGTCTGTACGGTGATATTGAGGCTGTCGGCGATACGGTGCATGCTACCGTCGGGCAGACTGTCTTTGAGGCGGCGGAGATCGTTGAAGGTGATGGTTTTTGTCATGATACTGATAGTATTTAAGAGTTGGATATTAGAAATAAGTTAGTTTTACTGGCTGTGGGCCGATGTTTTGTTTAACCTCTGACAATATAGGGCGATTCATCGTGAAAAACAAATCTTTTTGCGAATATTTTTATATGTTTTATAACAGATTTTTGACAGGCTGTTGAAAACAGTGGCCTATCTGTCTTATCTATAAAGCATTAGATGATTTCTACGGCATTGCGGTCAATCCATGCCCGGTGCTGGTTGTCAATCTCTACGTCAAGCCATACTGACTTGACCGAATCGGTGCGTGTGGATACGCTGTCGAGTATGCGCATCTTGGTGCCTTCGTGGAGCAGGATGGCTTCCTCGCTGCGGTCACGCGGAGCGCGTGGCGAGGTGGAGAGGATGGTTGACGGTACGGTGATGACGGCTCTGTCGGTGGCCTGACACAGGGCGGCGTTGCGCGCCGAGAGGAATCCGGATATGACGGCAAAGATGAGCACGACGAAGCCCCCGAAAAATCCTGTTTTGCGCCATATCACCGATGGGCAGAACATATACAGCGCGATGGCTCCGAGAAATACCATGAAGCAGCCAAACGCTATCCATGCCCAGGCATTGCTGTGGAGCGACAGGGATGCCGTGTCAAGCATATTGCCTATCAGTGTGCCTCTCTCGGCCGGACGGTCAATCAGGCGCGAGCATACGAAATCGAGATTGGTGCGTGCATCGGTATTGGTGGGGTCGAGCCTGAGGGCACGTTCGTAGGCCACGATGGCCTGTCCCGGTTTGCCCATGCGGTAGAGGGCGTTGCCGAGATTGTAATAGAGATCGGTCGATGTGCCGAGGCTGTCGATGGCTTGCTGATACAGGGTGGCTGCCTCTATGTAGTTGTCGGCGGTGTAGGCCGAGTCTGCCTTCTGGATTATTTCAGGCTGAGAGGCATGGAGCAGAGGGGATGTGATGGCGAATATCAGCGAAGCCAGTATTATATGGAGTTTCATATCGTTGATGCTATGGAGGGTGGGGTTATTTGCGGCGTATGGATGACAGGGTGTTGATGACTTCCGATGCTTCCTGGTAGAGGTTGCCCATTTGTTCGTCACTGCCCATGGGGGTGTATCGGGCCATCTCGCAGCGGTCGAGTACATTGATAAGGCGGTCGGTCACGGCATCGTCGGCACCGAAATCGTGGAGTTTTTCGCTGACATTTTCGCGTGACAACTGCGATGCCGGCATTGACAGCTTGTCACTGAGGAAACCCCACATGGCCTGAAGGACTGCCTCGTAGAACTTGTCGCTGTTATGCGCTTCCATGTATCCGCGCGCGGTGCGCAGACGTTTGCGCGCCTCTTTGCTGGCTCGCGCCATGCGTGTGCCGGTCACGTCGGCGGCCATGCGCATGTGGCGGCGGTTGGCGTAGAATACTCCTCCCAATGCACCTATGGCTATGAGATACAGCAGCCAGTACCATACTTTCTCTATGACGAGGTTGTTGCCATGTGAGGGCGATGCGCCGTGGAGGTGGATATGGCGTATGTCGGTGTTTTTGGATGCGATGTCCTGACGGGAGGCTGCGGCTGCGCCTGACCCTTGGGTGACTTTTATGTCAAACGGTTGGGTGGTCAGGGTGACGTACTGGCGTTTTGACGGATCGAAGTAGACGAACTTGTCACTGCCGATGCGGAACTGGCCTACCTGACGCGGCACGAAGGTGTAGTTGATGGTCATCGTGCCCGATACGTTGCTTCCTTGCACACGTGTGTCTATGTCGCTCTGAGGTTCATACAACTCGAATTCCGAGGGGAAATCTATGGTAGGCTCTTTGAGATACTTGATATTGCCTGTGCCGGATATGGTATATATGAGCGTGGCGGCATCATCGGTGCGGAAAGTGGTGCCTACAAGACGGCTGTCGACTTTGAAAACGCCCACGGCTCCCGAAAAGCCATCGGGCTGAGGCTGGGGCAGGGGAAGTATGTTGGCAGAGGCAGTGTTGCTGCTCACCTTTATCTGCTTTTCGGTGGGATTGCTCACGGTCATCAGACCCATGTTGATGCGCTCGTACTGTACCACCGTGATGTCATAGTTGCCTGAGTTGATGGTGAGCTTGCCGCTGCGCTGGGGGAAGAGTATGCACTTCTTGAGCACTGCGGTCATGTAGTTGTGGCCGTTGAGGCTCTCGACCTCGTTGAGTGCCGGCTGCACATCAAGCTCCTGTATCAGGAAACCGTCGAACGACGGCTGCAACGTGGGCATGAATGACGAAATCTGGTATTTGGTATAGAGCTTTATGGTGCAGACTATCGCTTCCTGCTCGTAGGCCTGTGATTTGGAGAGGATGATGCGCACGAACACATCGTTGGCGTTGACGGCACGTCCGCTGCTCTGGGTGGCTATGTCGTCCATGTCGACCGGAGGATAGTTGCCACGGCTGTTGCCGCCCTGTCTCGGGTCTTGCTGCCCGGGTATGGCGTTGCCGATATTGAATTCTATCGGACGCGAGCTGTATTTCTTGCCGTCGACCACCACGCTGAGCGAGGGGACTGAGACTTTGCCGGCCTTGTCGGCACGGTAGGTGAATACATAGTCGGTGCTTGACGATGATGTGACGGAGCCGTTGATGACCGAGTAGCTCGAACGGCTTGACGTGGCCGGACCGTAGATAAATGTGCAGCCTGCAATCTGTGGCTGACGCGGAGCGGATGCCGAAGCATTGTTGAGCCGGAATGTAAGGGCGAATTTGTCGCCTTCCCTGACCATGCCGCGCGGACCTATGGCTTCAAAACTCACCTGCTGGGCCGAAAGCCCTATGATGGTGCATAAGGTGACGAATGTCAGAAATATCAGTCGTTTCATATCGGGAGGTTGTCGGAGTGCTTACCAGGGTTTGGATACTTGGCGGCGGTTGGCTTTGGCTTCCTTGCCTTTCTCGGCATTGATACGTGCGCGGGTGGCTTTCTCTTCGTTTTCCATCGCCTTGAGTATCTGCTCGGCGTTGTTGTCGCTTATGCCGCTCTGCTGCTTGTTTTGCTGCTGTTGGTTCTGCTGCTGTTGTTGCTGCTGGTCCTGGTTGTTTTTGTCTTCGTTTTTATCTTTGTTCTGGTCTTTTTGCTGGTCTTGTTTGTCTTGCTGCTGCTCCTTGTCCTTGTCTTTGTCCTTATCCTGGTTTTTGTCCTGGTTTTGCTGGTCCTGGAGCTTCTTCTGGGCGAGACGCAGATTCTGACGGGCCTTGTCGTTGTCGGGGTTGCGGCGCAGGGCATTCTTATAGTGCTCGATAGCCGGCTGGTATTGCTCGGCATTGTAGGCGAGATTGCCGAGATTGTAGGCTGCCAGCTCTGCGAGATGGGCGTCGCGTGCCGAACTGCTGAGAGCCGACAGGAGTTGCTGAGCCTCCTGTATGGTCTTGTTGGGGGCGTCGGGTGAGTTGGTTCCACCCTGACGTATCAGAGATGCAGCCAGATTGAATATGGCGGTCTCGGAGGCCTGGTTGGCTTCGATGGCTTTGCGGTACTGGACTTCGGCCTCGGCAAAGCGCTTGTCACGGTAGAGCTTGTTGCCGGCAGCTATGAAGTTTCGTTCCTGCTTGTTGGACTTATATTCCCGGGGTGACGACGATGGCTGTTGGTCCGTAGCCGCACAGATGCAAGGGACACCTCCGGCGAGCATGCTGACAACAAGTATGTATGATAATATACGGCTCATCATGTGGTATTTCAATGTTTGGAGAAGAAATTGTAGCGTGTCAGCCACTTTATCTTACGGTTGAGGATGAAGAGGTCTATGACCACCAATATCAGGGCGAGCCATGCGAGGATGTTAAACTGCTCGGCCGCCGGGCTGTGGTGTTTGCGAGTAAACTCCGCATCGCCGAGGCTGTTGAGGTTGTCATCAAGGTCGGTCACTACCGAAGGATTGTTGGCATTGAGGTATATGCCGCCTCCGGCTTTGGCTATTTCCTCGCCCATGGTCTCGTTAAGAGCGGTGATGACTTCCTGACCGTTTTCGTCGCGCATGAACTCGGTATGCTGGCTGTTGAGAGGGATGGGGGCACCTTCCGGAGTGCCGACACCCACCACATCGACTCTGATACCTGATTTCTCTGCCGATTTGGCTGCACCCGCGGCGTCATCTTCGAAGTTCTCGGCATCGGTGATGACCACTATGGCCTTGGGCATGTCGGAGTCGGGGGTGAACGATGAGGCTGCCATGTCTATGGCTGCGCCGATGGCTGTGCCCTGTGTCGGTACGATGCCGGTATTGATGCTTGACAGGAACATCTTGGCCGATATGTAGTCTGATGTTATCGGGAGCTGCATATAGGCATCCCCGGCAAACACTATCAGGCCTATTTTGTCGTTGCTCATCTTGTCGATGATTTTCTCGAGTATGTTCTTGGCCTTGTTGAGGCGGCTTTGCCCCGAGGGATTGTTGGTCGACGATGCGAGCATGGAGTTTGACACGTCAAGACATACCATCAGTTCTATGCCTCGCGATGTGACCGTCTCATTTGTGCCCTCGGCGCTGGCGTTCTTGGCTATGGGGCGCGCCAGGGCGATGACCATGGCGGCAAGTGCCACCATCTCTACGGCAAGTTTGATGCCTCCCATGTATTTCGACGCATCGGGCATCAGATGGCGGAGTATGGCTATGTGTCCGAATTTGCGGAGATTGCGCTTGCCTGACCATCGGGCCCAGAACCACAGTCCCACTATTGCCGGAATCAGCAGCAACAGATATAGCAGACCGGGATAGACAAAACTGATCATATGATTGTGTGTCGGTTGTTAACCTCTTGTGTTATTTATCGTGAGTGTTGGAAATGTCAGGGTATGGTGCGTACCACCGAGTGGCGCAGTATGATGGAGAGCGCGAACAGCCCTATGGCGAGAGCCATCCACAGCATGTAGTCATCCTCGGTGGCCGAGTAGTTGTGCACATCGAGTTTGGTCTTCTCCATGGAGTCAATTTGGGCGAATATCTCGGCGAGTGCCTTGTTGTCGGTGGCGCGGAAATATTTGCCTCCCGTGGTGGATGCTATCTTGCGGAGGGTGACTTCATCGATTACCACCGGCATGGGTACATATTCGATGCGGCCGAAAGCGTTCTGCTGCGGAAAGAGGGCGTTGCCGTTGGTGCCGATGCCTATGGTATATACTTTGATGCCATACTTCTTGGCTATCTCGGCGGCTGTGAGAGGCGCCACGACGCCGGTGTTGTTGCTGCCGTCGGTCAGGAGTATGATGGCTTTGGATTTGGCTTTGCCCTCACGTATGCGGTTGATTGACGTGGCCAGACCGTCACCTATGGCTGTGCCGTCGGAAATCATGCCCATCTTGATGTCATTGATGTAGTTGGAGAGCACGGCGCGGTCATTGGTCATGGGGACGGCTGTGAAACTTTCGCCGGCAAATATGACGACGCCGATATTGTCGCTTTCGCGCCCGGCGATGAATTTCTTGGCTACGCTCTTGGCAGCCTCGAAGCGGTCAGGCTTGAAGTCACGGGCAAGCATACTGCCCGATATATCCATGGCTATGACGAGGTCCGAACCGTAGACGCTCGATGCGCTCCAGCTATCACGCTTCTGCGGACGGCACAATACTATGATGAGGCATGCTATGGCGAGAAGTTTCAGCAGAAAGCACAGATGGAGCAGGTACACTTTCCATGACCGTGGCATCTTGGCGATGGGCTGCAGTGTCGATACTCCGAGCGAGGCGTTGCTTCGGGGTATTATCCTGACATACCACAATATGATAGGTATGAATATCAGGAACAGCCAGAGATAATGCGGATTAGCGAGCTGCATATCGGGTGGTGAGGGGTTTTATCAACTTTTTTTAGATGGTTGGGGTGCGGTCTGCTGCGGCATGGATTGAGAGCCGTTGCTTTTGGCGTCAGTGACCGGCTCTACAGGCTTGGTGTCCTCGACAAACTGCATGGCGTTGTTGAAGGCCTTGACGTTATCGTCGGGCAGCGGACGCTGTGCCGCAAACTTGACGAAATCGGCTATTTCCAGTAGCTGGCTCATGTGCAGTCGGGGCAGACGTGTGGCCTCGTTGCTTTCAAGGGCGCGCAGTATCTGCGAGGATGTCATCTCCATGGCGTTGATATGGAAACGTTTGTCAAGATATACGCGCAATATGTCGGTGAGGCGTGTATAGAACTCTTTTTCGCGTCCCTGCTCACACAGGTGCTGTGACCGCAGGTCGTTGAGCGAGCGTACAGCCCTTTCATACGGCGGCTCTTCGGGCTTGCTGCGGAGCTTGATGGTGATTTTGCCTTTCTTGGCATAGTGGAAGTACAGGATGATGCCGGCGGCTGCAAGCACTACTCCCACTATCAGCCAGAACCACCATGTGGTCATAAAATCGGGCAGAAAGTCAAAGAAGCGGTGTTCGCCCTCCTGGGCATCCGCATAATCATGGATGGTGGTCAGCGAATCCACGTTGACAGGGATTACTTTCAGCACCGGACGGTCAGAGGCGATGGTGTCGCCCAGAGGGCTGACATAGAGGATGGGCTTGAGCACATATACTCCGGAGTCAAATGACTGGAGGATTATGCGCCGCTTGATTTCTTCGATTCCGTTGCCGAGGCTTGTGGTGTCGGCAGCCGCTTCGCCCACTATCTCCACATTGGCTGTCATGGAGTCGGAGGGAATCACGATGCGTCCGCGCTCGGCCGATGGCTTGACCACGGTCACATTGAGTGACGTGACGCGCCCCATCATAAGTGTCGCCGAATCGAGCTTCGACTCTATTCGGACGTTTTGTCCGTGCATATACGGCACCGCCGTTAACATGACAGCCACGCCTGTGGCTTTGAGCAGCGAGCGCCAGGGGCTTATATGACGGAGGGATGTTGTCGACATATCTTGTGGAAAAGCTTATTGTGCGTCAGAAAATCAATGATTGAGTGGGGTAGGGCATCAGAGGGGAAAATGCGGCAACGGCAGCTGGTCAGCGTCCGGCTCCACGGCGTTTGAACAGCCCCATGAGCGCTTTGACGAAATCTTCGTCGGTGGCTATGGAGGCCATGTCGATGCGTGAGCGTTTGAACACTGCGTCCATGCGCTGCTGGCGTTCATACCACCAGCGTCCGTAGGCTTTGCGTACAGCCGAGCTTGACGTGTCGACCCACTTCTCGGCTCCTGTCTCCAGGTCGTGCATGCGTATCAGTCCCACCGGGGGGAGCGATGTGTCACGTTTGTCATAGACCTGTATGCCTATGACATCGTGGCGGTTTGATGCTATCGACAGTGCTTGTGAATAGTCGTGGGTGTCTATGAAGTCGCTTATAAGGAAGGTGGTGGTACGTTTCTTCAGGGCGTCGGTGAAATATCGCAGGGCTGCTGCTATGTCAGTGCCTACTCCCTGGGGCTGGAAGTCCAGAAGCTCACGGATGATGAAAAGCACATGGCGGCGTCCCTTTTTGGGAGGGATGAATTTCTCTATGCGGTCAGAGAAAAACAGCACGCCTATCTTGTCGTTGTTGGTGATGGCGCTGTAGGCTATCGTGGCTGCTATCTCGGCCATGATTTCGCGCTTCTCCTCGCCCACGGCTCCGAACAGGCGGCTGTGGGAGACATCGACCAGCAGCATGACGGTGAGCTCGCGTTCTTCCTCGTAGACCTTGACATATGGCTTGTTGTGTCGGGCGGTCACGTTCCAGTCGATGTCACGTATGTCATCGCCATACTGGTAATCGCGTACCTCGGCAAAGGTCATGCCGCGGCCTTTGAAGGCGCTGTGGTATTCGCCTGCAAATATGTTTTGCGACAAGCCCCGAGTCTTGATCTCGATCTTGCGTACCTTTTTGAGTAGTTCGTTGGCTTCCATACTATGAATGCCGAGGCACGGGGTCAGGGCACCTCTACCTTGTCAAGGATGTTGGAGATGATTTCGTCGGTGGTGATATTGTTGGCCTCGGCTTCGTAGGTCAGGCCGATACGGTGGCGGAGCACATCGTGGCATACCGCTCTCACGTCTTCGGGTATCACGTAGCCGCGTCCGCGGAGGAATGCGTAGGCGCGTGATGCGCGTGCCAGAGATATGGAGGCACGAGGAGAGGCCCCGAAGGCTATGATGTTCTTGAGGTCCTCGAGGCCGGCGTCTTCGGGGTTACGTGTGGCAAACACGATGTCGATGATGTAACGCTCGATTTTCTCGTCAAGGTATATTTTCTTGACCACTTCCTGCACCTCTATGATTTCTTCGGGGCGCAGCAGCGGACGTATCTCTTTCTTGTCGGAACTGATGTTCTGGCGTATGATGACTTTTTCCTCTTCCTTGGTCGGGTAGCTGATGATGACCTTGAGGAGGAAACGGTCAACCTGTGCCTCGGGCAGAGGGTAGGTACCTTCCTGCTCGATGGGGTTCTGGGTGGCCATGACGAGAAACGGGTCATCAAGACGGAATGTGTGGTCGCCGAGTGTCACCTGACGCTCCTGCATGGCTTCAAGCAGTGCGCTCTGTACCTTGGCCGGAGCACGGTTGATTTCGTCGGCAAGCACGAAGTTGGCGAAAATCGGGCCTTTCTTGATTTCGAATTTCTCGTTTTTCACGCTGTATATCATGGTGCCTATGACATCGGCAGGAAGCAGGTCGGGAGTAAACTGTATGCGGCTGTATTTGGCATCGATTACCTGGGCGAGGGTCTTGATGGCGAGAGTCTTGGCAAGACCGGGGACACCCTCGAGCAGCACGTGTCCGTTGGCCAGCAACGCTATGAGCAACGAATCTATAAGGTGCTTCTGTCCGACGATTGTCTGGTCCATACCTTGGTTGACAAGATGCATGAAATTGCTCTTAGAGGCCACGAGGTCGCCTAATTGTCTGATGTCTACCTGATCGGTCATAATTAGAGTTTTTTCCTATGGTGATTGTATTTTTAGATGTCTGTCAGTGGCGGTCAGTCGTCCATCCGGTACGTATTCCATGACCGTGATAAGAGGGATAAGGTTATGGATAAGCCATAACCGACACAAAATTAGACTTTATAACAATTTCCCTGTACGCGCAGATTGTTAAATTTATTTATTTAAAGTTGCGTACTCCAAATGTTTAATCTTTTTTCAGTAAAATGCCGCGAATCCCTATGCTTTGTCACAAGCTGTCTCAGTGTGTGTCGCAATGTCCCCTAACTTAAGTTCGTTATTGCTTTAATGATGTTGTTATGCAGTAGGGACATGCCATGGCATGTCGCCTAAAGCCATGCTGATTAGGGTTTTGCATTAGCAGACATGCCATGGCATGTCCCTACTGCGATGATTGCATTCCTTAAGTTAGCGGCATTGGTGTGTATCGGGGCATTTGCTCCGTCGGTTACTGGAATCGGGCGTAGATTTCGGAGGCGAGCTGTTTGGCTTGCCTGATGTCGTCGGGATTGGATGGATTGGCAGGGATGGATGCCGGGGTGGGTATCTGGACTACGGTGCCGGGGAGGGTGCGTTCGGGATGCCCGAGTATCTCCTTGTTGGCTTCGTAGATATACACCCAGAAATTCCTGTCGCCATAGTAGTCTTTGGCCATGTGGGTGATATATCTTTTGACAGTCACTGTGTCGGAGCACAATATGGCCGGCTGTGTGGCGTATTCATCAACGGTGGCGGCTGCTTCAATGTCTTCGGTCACGGAGGGGATTGAATCGGTATATTCGGCAGCTTCTTCGTATCCTTCGCTATAATCTTCTGACATCCAGCGTGATGTATATATCAATGCCGCTGCAAGGTAGCCTATCACCGCACCTATGGCGATACCGGCGCACAGCCAACCGAATCTATATTGGCGCGACGGATGCGCTGGGGCGGTGGGAATCACAGGGGAGACAATGGACGGAATGGATGGCTCGATGCTGACGTCGGTCGTTTCCGGCTTTTCCGGGATGTTGGTGGGTCCTTGTGTCGGTTCTTCCGGGGCTTTTTGTGCTGCCACGGCCTCCACTTCATCCTCTGTGGGGGTTGGATGTGGAGATTGAGGTGCGGATACAGGGCTTTCGGACTGGGTGTCGGCTGGCTCGTCGGCGTTTTCGGCGACGGCCTCGGAGGCCTGTGGAGAGGCCACCTCTGATTGGGCGATGTCAATGGCGGCTTCGCCATCAAGTTCAATCGGCTCAAACATGGCAAACGGCTCATTGACTGCGTCGGCGAAACTGTCGTCAGGCGCAAACATGACCGACGGTTTGCCGTCGGCTTCTATGATGGCAAAGGTGCCTATGCCGGGTAAATGGGCTTTCTCGCCCGAGGCAAGCAGCCCCTTTATATGGTCAGTCAGAGAGGTTATGAACGATTGGGCATCATCCATGGAGATGTCGGCCGAAGCGGCCACCATCTGGGCAAACTGCTGCAAAGTAAGGGTGTTGTTCATAACCGTGGTGGTGTTACATGCTCTTGTTGATGCTCTTGATAAGCGAGGTGCTGCCCTTGAATCCCATCGACAAACGTGGGGGCAGGAGTATCTGACGTCCTGTGGAGAGGTCGCGGTCCACACGCTCGTCGTCTTTGACAGTCTCGAATGTCCCGAACCCGGGCAGAGCTACGGAGTCGCCCTGCAAGGCACACTTCACGAGGCTGTCACGCATGGCGTCAAGCAGCGCGGATGCTCGTTCTTGCGTCAGGCCTGTCTTGTCAAGAAATTGCTGGTCCATGTGATGGTCTACGGGGCTAATCTATCAGTTTGTCGCGCAGGGCATAGCGTGGACGCCCTTTGACTTCTGTAAATATCTTGCCGATATACTCCCCGACTATGCCGATGGCTATGAGTATGAGGCTGCCGAGAAACCATACTGACAGCATGATGGATGCCCAGCCTGATATCGTCTCGCGGAAGAAGTGGGAGTAGAGCACATATGCGCCCACAAGCAGATCTATGGCGAGAAGCAGCAGTCCTACAAAGAATATCCATCTCATCGGCCTGGCCGAGAAGCTCGTTATGCCGTCGATGGAGAAGCTGAGCATCTTCTTCAGCGGATACTTTGACTCGCCGGCCACACGTGACGCACGGCTGTAGGTCACGATGGCGGTGTCAAGACCTATCTGTGGGACGATGCCGCGCAAAAACAGATTGCTTTCGCCGTAGGCTTCAAGCAGGTTGAGTGCGCGGTTTGACATAAGGCGGTAGTCGGCATGGTCATACACGGTCTCAAGCCCCATGGATTTCTGGAACGAGTAGAACGCGTGGGCCGTGTTGCGCTTAAACCATGTGTCGGTCTGCCGGCTGCTGCGCACGCCATAGACGATTTCTTTGCCTTTGAGATATTCCTTGACCATCTCCCTGATAGCTTCCGGATCATCCTGGAGGTCTGCGTCGATAGATACCGCCGCGTCGCAATGGTCTTTCACTTCCATCAGTCCGGCCAGCAGGGCATACTGATGGCCGCGGTTGTGGGCGAGCGATATTCCCTTGATGCGGCGGTCGGAGGCATGCAGCTCGGAGATGACACGCCATGTGGCGTCACGGCTGCCGTCGTTGCTGCACATCACGTAGCTTGCAGCGTCAATCAGGCCGTCGGCCTGCATGCTGTCAAGCAGTCCGAGCAGTCGGGCTGCGGTGATGGGCAGGGCCTCCTCCTCGTTGTAACAGGGGATGACTATGGCTATTACAGGGGCTTTCATAGAGGAATGAGTGACTGCTGTCAGATTAATATGCTCTGGCGAAGATTACGCGCTGTTTTGAGGGCTTGCCGGTGACCATGCACTTGCCGGGTGTGGTGTCCCCTTCCAGAGGGATGCAGCGGATAGTTGCCTTGGTCTCCTCCTTGATGAGGTCTTCGGTTTCAGGTGTGCCGTCCCAGTGGGCGAGGATGAAGCCGCCCTTTTCGATTTCTACCTTGAACTCATCGTAAGTCTCAACGGTGCGGGTCATGGATTCGCGGAGCTTGAGGGCTTTTTGGAAGATGTTTTTCTGGATGTCCTCAAGCAGATTCTGCACATAGTCCTCGATGCCGTCAAGTGGCACTACGGTTTTCTCAAGGGTGTCACGGCGCATCACCTCTATGGTGCCGTTGGCTATGTCACGGGCACCGAGCACGAGGCGTACAGGTACTCCCTTAAGCTCGTAGTCGGCAAATTTGAAGCCGGGACGCTTGTTGTCGGCGTTGTCGTATTTCACTGATATTTCGCGTGCACGCAGATTGTTGACGATAGGCTCTACAACCTTGTCGACTTCGGCAAGCTGGTCGGCATTTTTTGACACCGGGATTATCACCACCTGGATGGGGGCGAGGTGCGGAGGCAGCACGAGACCGTTGTCATCGCTGTGTGTCATAATGAGCGCACCCATCAGACGTGTGGATACGCCCCATGAGCTGGCCCACACATATTCGGGCTTGTTGTCTTTGTTGACAAATGTCACATCGAAAGCCTTGGCGAAGTTCTGGCCGAGGAAGTGGCTTGTGCCGCTCTGCAGGGCCTTGCCGTCTTGCATCATCGCTTCGATGGTGTATGTGTTGAGTGCTCCGGCGAAGCGTTCGTTGGCGCTTTTCACACCCTTGATTACGGGGACTGCCATGAAATTTTCGGCAAAATCGGCATACACGTTGAGCATCTGCACTGTGCGCGCTTCGGCCTCCTCGGCTGTGGCGTGGGCGGTGTGGCCTTCCTGCCATAGGAACTCTGCGGTGCGGAGGAACATGCGTGTACGCATCTCCCAGCGCATCACGTTGGCCCACTGGTTACACAGGATAGGCAGGTCGCGATAGCTCTGTATCCAATTCTTATATGTGCCCCATATGATGGTCTCGGAGGTGGGACGCACTATAAGCTCCTCTTCGAGCCGGGCATCGGGGTCTACGATGACGCCGTTGCCGTTGGGGTCGTTTTTGAGGCGGTAGTGGGTTACTACGGCGCACTCTTTGGCAAAACCTTCTACGTGTTCGGCCTCGCGGCAGAGGAAAGATTTGGGTATGAGAAGGGGGAAATAGGCGTTTTGCACACCGGTAGCCTTGAACATCTTGTCAAGTGTGTGCTGCATCTTCTCCCAGATGGCATAGCCATAGGGCTTTATAACCATACATCCGCGCACAGCCGACTGCTCTGCGAGGTCTGCCTTCACTACGAGTTCATTGTACCAGCGAGAATAATCCTCGCTGCGCTTGGTGAGATCTTTGAGTTCTGCCATTATATTATTGTGATGTTTTTGTTAATCTTGATGATTCCCACAAAGTTAACAAAAAATCCACGTATCCTCCAACATAATGAGTCCGCGCAGTCTTTTGCAGAGTCAACTGGCAAGTGCAAAATTATCCAATTCTTCGATAGAATTCAATTT
>UQDU01000034.1 GCA_900539915.1 uncultured Bacteroidales bacterium
ATACGAGCTCCTGAGATGTCTCGTGGGCTCGGAGATGTGTATAAGAGACAGCTTCCTGACGCTGTACGGAGACGAGGAGGGCCGAGTAGGTCTTGCCGAGGCCGGAGGTGACTACGTTTTTGCCGATTAGCGGTGAGTCGGCTTTGAGATCGACATTGAGCAGGCGGGCATCGGCTTGGATGTCGTTTTCTTCCTGTTCTTCCGTGCCTTTCTCGATGAGGGGGATGACTGTCTGCAACTGTTCGTCGGTGCCTACGATGCCGAGTATGTCACCGGGGAAAATGCGTATGGATGATGAGGGGACATAGGTTATATGTGAGCCTCTCTGGATACTCATGATGCTGATGCCGTAGGCGTCACGCAGGTGGCTGTCGGCAATCTTCAGTCCGATGAACTGGCTGTCATAGCCGGCTTTGACGTAGGCGAGGTGTATGTTGCTGACCACATTGTTGTTGCGTCCGCTGCGGCGCAGGTCGCGTTCGTTGAGGTTGTTGAGAAATTTTGATTCTATGGTCTTGGCTCTCTCTTTGACTGATTTCCCGAAGATAAAAACGATGGCAATGAATATTACCAGTCCGCATGACCATCCGACGAGAAGGTTGTAGATGTGGCTCAGCACATAGATGATGAATCCGAGGGCTATGATGAATCGGAAAATACGCATCACCAGAAACGGTACGTTGGCAAGAGGCCGTTGTCCTTTGAGCACTTCTATCTCGGAGCGTTTCATGGATGACATGGTGAGGGCGTAGACAAACGGAGCCATAGAGCCTAACGTGACCGCCGCGCAGAGCAGTTTGCCCCACTGGGGCCACAAACCTGTGAGCCAAGGGAGTAAGTAGGTCAGACTTAGAGCCACGATGGCCACGAGCAATATGGAGTAGAGCATGATGCGCCACAACGTGCGTTTCAGCACAGATACCCACAGCTCGCGTGTCTCGTTGCCGGCGGTGGCTCTGACTGAATACCGGTCAAGTAGGAAATTGAATCTTGCCGGCAGGTGCTTGGCTACGAATCTGTATGCCGGGTCAGACAGACGTATGAAATATGGTGTGGTAAATGTTGTCAAAACGCTTACCGCCACTACTATAGGGTATATCTCAGCATTGAGCACACCGAGCGACATGCCCAGTGACGCGATGATGAAGGCAAATTCGCCAATCTGTGTCAGCGAGAATCCCGATTCGATTGCCACTTTGAGATTCTGTCCTGTGACAAGCATGCCAAAGGTGCCGAATACTATCATGCCCACTATGACCGCTACTGACAGGGTGAGTATCGAGCCCCAATATTGGGTGATGACTTCGGGATTGACCATCATGCCCACCGAAATGAAGAATACTGAGCCGAACAGGTCTTTGACAGGGGCTGTCAGCTTCTCTATTCGCTCTGCAAAACTGGTGCTGGCGAGTATGGAACCGATTACAAATGCCCCGAGAGCGAGCGAGAATCCGCAAGCTACCGAGAAGACCGCCATGCCGAGGCAGAGCCCCATGGATACTATCAGCAGGGTCTCGTTGCTGAGGAGTTTGCGTGATTTGTTGAGCAGAGTAGGGATGACGTAGACGCCGACAAGAAACCACATCACGAGGAAAAACACCAGTTTGCCTACGCTCATGACCAGTTCTGACCCCTCTACGGAGTTGTTGATTGCTATGGATGACAGCAACACCATCATCAACACCGCGAAAAGGTCTTCGACTATCAGCACTGCAAATACCAGCGATGCAAATTTGCGCTGGCGGATACCGAGGTCGGTAAACGCCTTGATGATAATCGTGGTCGACGACATGGATAGCATGCCGCCGAGAAACAGGCTGTTGATAAACGAGAAGTCCATCAGTCGTCCGATGCAGTAGCCCATGCCCATCATGCCGCAGACGATAATCATGGCTGTTACCACCGCCGAACCGCCGGCATTGACAAGTTTCTTGAAACTGAACTCCAATCCGAGCGAAAACAACAGCACTATGATGCCTATCTGGGCCCAGAACTCAATATTGCTTTCATCGGTGACGGAGGGCAGATATTCGAAATTGGGGCTGGCAAGAAAGCCGGCAACGATGTATCCGAGCACCACCGGCTGCTTTAGCAGCTTGAATATGATGGTAGTGACCGCTCCGAGTATGAGGATGAAGGCGAGGTCGCCTATGAGGCTGTCGATATTCAGGCTTTCGGTGGCCGCTTGGGCGGCGGATAATAATAACATCGTGCAGAGTGGCGTTTTGTTCGGTTATAGGATTTAAAATCCGGGCTGGCTTGTGATGGCTATGGAATCGGTAGGATAGATCTTGCCGAGGCTGTCAAGCAACTTCGGGTAGGATGACGATTCGTTGATCAGTATGATGAGATTCAGGCTGGTCTGCTGATGCTCATAGTCATACTGCACATAGATATTGACGAGTTGTCCGCCATGGTCGTGTAATACAGTGCGATATGGCTCTATGTCGGTCACTATGCCCGGCAGCGACAGGCGTATGGTGCGTGAAAAACTTCCCATGCTCAGGCGGTGCTCGATGTTTTCAAGCAGTATGAGTATGAAGAGAATCATCAGCGTAGCCACGACCGACACTGTGTACAGACCGCTGCCTACAGCCAAGCCTATCATGGCCACCATCCATATGCCGGCTGCCGTGGTCAGACCGCGTACCGAGCCTTTCATCTGTATGATGGCACCGGCACCGAGGAAACCTATGCCTGACACTACTTGGGCCGCTATGCGTGTGGGGTCTCCGTGGATTTCGCCCATCAGTTCCTGAGGTACATATATTGACACGAGCATGGCCAGTGTCGCACCCATGGATATGAGGGCAAATGTGCGTATGCCGGCGGTCTGTCCTTTACGTTTGCGCTCAAAGCCTACGGC
Organism: uncultured Bacteroidales bacterium; assembly: GCA_900539915.1. Classification (GTDB taxonomy): domain Bacteria; phylum Bacteroidota; class Bacteroidia; order Bacteroidales; family Muribaculaceae; genus Amulumruptor. The sequence goes on from UQDU01000034.1 coordinate 2,867, forward strand.
GCAACCGAGAAGCATGCTGAGGAGCATACGCCATATGCACGCCGACAGGGTGAGTTCGGTGCTGAAACAGTCTTGAAATGCGTTGGTTATGTAGTCCATAGTAGGTCGTTGGCTTGAATCAGAGCGCCGCTGCACTTTGATGTTGTCCGGTTATTTCTGCATGGTGAAGTGGCGCGAGCACAGGCGGTAGCCGTCAGTGAATAGCTCCACCGTGTAATCGCCGGGGTTGAGAGCGGTGTTGACATCCCAGTATATGCGGACGCCAGAAAGTTCCTCACCCGAATACTCTATGGTTTTGCGTGCCGAGCAGGGGACATTTCCGCCTTCGAAGGCAAACGACCCGGCACCGCCGAGCAGAGTCCCTTCGGGGCTGACGAGGCGCAGATAGATGACTTTGGAACCGACGGGTGTCGAATTGTTCTGAGGGATGGTAAAGGTGACCATCAGTTGCTTGGCCTTGGTGATATTCTTTTCGGCCTTTCCGTTCTTTTTAAGAGCCGTGAGGCTTACGCCGGTCACATTGAGTTTTTCGGCGAGGGTCATGCGCTGCGACAGGGCGGCGTTTTTCTCTGTTTCGGTGTTGATGCGGGTAGATAGCTGCTCGTTTTGAGCTTTTACTTCCGCATTTTCAGCCCTTAATCCTTGGTTTTCCCTGTTGAGGGAGTCAATCTGAGCCACATAGTGGCGCAGAAGCCCTTTCAGTGTGCCTATTTCGTCCTGAAGCTGCTTGATTTTGGCCTGTGAGAGATTGCGCTCGTTTTTCATCTGCTTCATCAGGTCCTCAACCTTGTTTTTCGCGGCGGTGTATTTGGCGAGTATGCTGTCGTTGGCGAGTTTGATGGCCTGGTTTTCATACATCTGAAACTCGTTGTTGATGGCCGCATATTCGTTGCTGAGTTTGAGCTGCTCGTTGGAGAGCTGGAGCTGCTCGTTCTCGCTTCGGGCTTCTGACACCTCGTTGCGGAGAGACTGCACCTTGAATACGGCGAGTATAACTGCTACTATCAGGAGGACACCTATGACTATGGCCCCTATCTTAAGCGTCTTGACATTCATTGTTGCTTGCTTGTTATGGAAGTGTGAGGATGGATATTAATAATAGATGATGCGTCGGCGGTCAATGCTGTAGCGAGTCGTTGGCAGCGAGTCGCCGGCGGTATGTGTGGTCCATATGGTCAGACGTTCGGTCCAGTTGCCGCGCTTGTCATATTTGCGGTACACATTGTGGGCCGATGTGTCAAACTTCGGGTCGTTGGAGTGTATCTGCTCGCCTATGATGCGTCCGTAGTCATCGGTTATGACATAGCTGACCATGGTGGGCGATGAAACCTTGTGGTGGTTTTCGTCGATATGCTCGAAGTCATATGAATCCTTTAGATAACCCGGGTGTATGGCCGGATAGTTAGGGGCACGGTCTTCCCAGTGTTCTATACGGCCGTTTTCATCGCGGCGAATACGCTCGTGTTCCTTGGCTATGTAACTGCCTTCGGTAGAGAAATATGCCGTAGACTCCACTATGTTACGGCCGGCGGTGTCGATGGCAAGTTTGTTGTCGTTGTCGCGCACCACATCGTAGAAGGTGGTGCGGCGGCATGATTTGACCGGTCCGGCCAGTTCGTAATGGCGCATATCAGGAGTGGTGACCTGCGAAGATATGACCCCGGCATAGTCAAATTCTTCTACTTCGGATTCGTCGGCATCGGAATTGTCGGTTGTCGACGAGCATGAGTAGGCCAGCAGACACGACGCCATGAGCATTAATGCGTTGCGTAAAAACATAAATATGTATTATAATATAGTGTGCAAAATTACATATTTATGGTGGATATTTCAACTTAAGTCGTCCATAACTCGTAATTATGAAAAATTAAGGTGTCTCTTTAGGAAATATTTCGTTAAATTTGCATTCAGAATTTTAGAAACAATATTTTCCCAATATTTATCACAGAAAAGCTATGTCTAAGGTAACAGTAGTAGGTGCCGGTAATGTAGGTGCCACATGTGCAAATGTTTTGGTTACTAACTCGGTAGCCGACGAAGTAGTGCTCATCGATATCAAAGAGGGTCTCTCTGAGGGCAAGGCCATGGATATCATGCAGACTGCCAACATCCTCAACATCAACACCCGTCTGACTGGCGTGACCAACGATTATTCGAAGACCGCCGACAGCGATGTCGTTGTCATCACATCAGGTATTCCCCGTAAGCCGGGCATGACACGCGAGGAGCTTATCGGTGTCAATGCCGGTATCGTTAAGTCGGTGACTGAGAGCGTGCTCAAATATTCTCCCAACGCTATCATCCTCTGCGTATCCAACCCCATGGATACCATGACATACCTTATCCACAAGACATCCGGTCTGCCCAAGAACCGTATCATCGGCATGGGCGGTGCGCTTGACAGTGCTCGCTTCAAGTATTTCCTCAGCCAGGCTCTCGGTGCCAACGCTACTGAAGTTGAGGGCATCGTAATCGGCGGCCACGGCGACACTACCATGATACCTCTGACACGCTTCGCTGCTTATCGCGGCATACCGGCTTCATCTCTTATGGATGCAGAGAAGCTCCAGCAGGTAGCTGCCGATACTATGGTAGGCGGTGCTACTCTCACCAAGCTCCTCGGCACATCTGCTTGGTATGCTCCCGGTGCTGCTGCAGCACAGGTAGTGGCTGCTGTGCTCCATGACCAGAAGAAGCTCATCAGCTGCTCTGCTCTCCTTGACGGCGAATATGGCGAAAAGGACCTCTGCATTGGTGTTCCCTGCGTACTCGGCCGCAATGGTATTGAGAAGATTGTAGAGTTTGACCTCAATGAAGAGGAGAAAGCTCTGTTTGCCAAGAGTGCTGAGGCCGTGCACAAGACCAACGCCGCTCTCAACGCTTGATATTCACAGACATATACCATGTCTTGACGGCATAAAGTGGTGCGATGCTTTTAAATGAGTGTCGCATCCTTTATGTTTAAGAGGGTTAAGCATATACGGCAGATAAACCATCAGGCTTATATGCTTGTTTCAATCTCAGAACAGAAATACATATCATCGATGATTATTATGAAACGTCCAATGCTTTTTATTGCTGCACTGGCGATATTTGCCTGCGGCTCCTGCCAACCCAAAAATAAGTACGATCAGTCTGAAGCCGTTTCGACCGACTCCATAGCTGCGTATGAATCCAAAACTACAGTCAAGGATGTGGATAACAATCTGCCCATAGTCTACGATTTCTCGGCTGTATGGTGCGGGCCTTGCAAATTGTTTGCTCCGGTTTTTGAGAAAGTTTCAAAAGAGTATGCTGACAAGGCCAACTTCGTAAAGGTGGATGTTGACACCAACCCCGAACTGGCACAGCAGTGGAACATCCGCTCTGTGCCTACCATAATCGTGGCACATCCATCCACCCGTCAGTATGCCATGGCTCAGGGTGCCATGAGCGAGGAGGACTTCAAAGCCTTCCTTGACCAGGCTCTCAAGCCGTGAGGCCATCATAGCTCCACATCTCATCATGTCAGGCTCCATAGAGCTGGCAATTAGGTGACTTGCCGCAACTTTGCTTGCCGCAGGTCACCTGTTGCATATGCAGCTGCCGGTATTGGTTGTTTTGGAGCGAGAGTAATATAATATGTTATAGTCGTCGGCGGTTGATTGCTTCGGTTTATGCGGAAAAAGTCGTAATTTTACGGCCATTAAAGGAAATGCACCTATGCAGTAGGGAGATGCCATTCAAGCATCAACAACTGTTTAAGTTAATGACATTGAAATACACGCCGTTTCTGCATATCTTGGAGCCAGTCAATATCATATGATCTTACATATCAAATTTTCGCAAACCTTTGGCCGGCATATGGCATTGGTGGCTATAGCATCTATCTGCATGGCTGTCGCCATGTCATCATGTTCGTCCGATGAAGTGGCTGACGAACCTGCTCCTGTGGTGACGGGTACGGTGGAGCATACACTGTTCATGTATTTCCCGTGGTCCACTAACCTGACAAACTGCTTCTATCAGAATATAGCTGACCTGGAGAGTAGCATAGTCGCGCAAAACGGGCTCAAAGACCAGCGTGTGATAGTGTTCATGTCTACGAGTGCAGCTACGTCAAAGCTGTTTGAGATAACGTATGCCGGCGGTACGTGCCACCGGCGTGACATAAGGACCTATGCGTCTCCTTCGCTTACCACTGCAGAGGGCATTTCCTCCATATTGTCGGATATGTCTGCTGCGGCTCCGGCGCGGCGTTATGCCATGACCATCGGCTGTCACGGCATGGGCTGGCTGCCTGTCAATCCATCCACACGCATGAGTACCGCCGACATATCTCCTGAGCAAGAGGTGATGCATTGGAACTGTGGGACGTCTCTGCTTACACGTTATTTCGGAGCGATGGACAAGGCGTATCAGACCGATATTTCTACTTTGGCCGATGCGATAGATGATGCAGGTCTCAAGATGGATTACATCCTGTTTGACGATTGCTACATGGCCAATGTGGAAGTGGCTTATGAACTTAAGGATGTGGCAGACCATCTCATTGCTTCTACATGCGAGGTGATGGCATACGGCATGCCTTACGACAGGATAGGCCGGCATCTTATGGGCGAGCCTGATTACGAGGCCATATGCAATGAGTTTTATGCTTTCTATGCCAACAGCAGCACACCGTGGGGCACACTGTCGGTGACTGATTGCTCGCAGCTCGATGGACTGGCTGCGGTGATGAAGCGCATCAATGAGTCTTACGGATTCATACCGTCGGCCTTATATTCGTTGCAGTCGCTGGACGGCTATTCTCCATCCATATTCTACGACTACGGCGATTATGTAGAGCATCTCATGGGGTCGGCCAATCCGCAGCTTCTCAGTGAATTTCGCGCTCAGCTGGCTCTGACTGTCCCCTATAAGGTCAATACCCCGACATACTATACGGCGATTCGTGACCGCACGCTGCCGATACATAAGTATTCTGGTCTGACTACTTCGGATCCCAGTGTGCATCACCTGTCGGCCGACAGGGAGCATACAGCATGGTGGAAAGCCACACATTGATTGCGGCTTTGACAGTTTAGTCATGTCAAGTAGGGTAGAGTATGGGAAAAATGCGTAACTTCGCGCATAGTTTCATCATATACCACCGTGAATTTCCGCAGCCCTATAAAATGGACATATAAGACCCTACGTACTGTCGCCGTGAGCGTCATCGCTCTCGTCTTCGGTATTCCGGCGTTGCTCTATGTAGGGTTGTCGTTGCCGTTTGTGGAGCGCAGCATCGCTGACGTGGCAGAGAGGCAATTGAGCGAGCTGCTTGATGTCAATGTGACCATTGGAGGGCTTGAGATAAGTCCGTTTAACCGTATCACGCTGACAAGGGTGGTGGTCGCGGATACTGCGGCGATGGAGCACGGGCCTATAGCTATGATTGACCGTCTCGGAGGGTCGGTAAATATCAACGCTTCCCTCATCGAAGGATCGCTGATTATCAACTATGTGGAGCTTATCGGCCTTAACGGAACACTGTGGCAGCGCGATGCCTCGTCACCTCTTAACATCCAGCCGATAATAGATGCTTTAAAGCCTAAGGATAACAAGGAGAAAAAGCAGATAGAGCTGCGCATCAATTCGGTGTTGATACGTAAATCCGCCATAAAATATGATAGGCTGGATGCTCCTGTAAAGCCTGTGGAGGTGATGGATTTCGCGCATATGGCAGTCAGAGACCTTCGGGCCGACATCAGCATTCCACTGATAGCCAAGGACAAATACGATATAAGCCTGAGCCGTCTGGCTTTCAGGGAACGGTGCGGAGCGGAGATTTCGCTTTCGGCCGATATGTCGCTTGACAATGAGGCTATTGACGTGGATGGACTGGATGTGCGCTTGGATGGCTCTGACATCCGATTCGCAGACATACACATCCCTATAAAGTCGGTTAAGACCATAGGCCGGGATTTGAAGGATGCTCCGTTTGATATTGAAATAATGAAAGGGTCGTCGGTCTCAATGGCCGACATGCGATATTTTGTCCCGGCATTGGCTGCCGGCAATCTGACTGTCGGTATCGAAGCGGCTGTGTCGGGTCGAGCCGAGCTGCTGAGTGTCGACAGGCTGAGGCTTGATATAGGAGGCAAAGGTGAATACATTACTGCGCTTGCCGAGATAGCGTTGCCTGACTTGAAAGCCGAGCATATACATGTGAATCTTTCGGATTTCAAGTGCTATGTCACATCACCCACGGTACTGGAGACCATGAGCCTGTTTCGCCCGGTGGGTCCCCATCTGCGTGACATCCTCGGCCGCGTGGAATATCTGGATGCCCATATGCAGGGTAGCTACACTCCCAATGCCGCCGAGCTGCATTGCAATCTGCAGGCGGCTTCGGGCACTCTGCTTGTTGACGCTACGGCCAAGGGACAGCTCTCCTCGCGGTCTGCTGAAGTTATCGTGACCGCACAGACTCCCGAACTGGCTATAGGTGCGGTGACTTCTGCGCAAGCTTCATTGGGAAGTGGCTCGTTGCTGATAGACGGTAAGGCCGTCATAAGGGACGGGCAGCTCAGAGGTGCAGACCTGCATGCTGATATTGACCATATAGAGTGGCGTAATCATCTGTGGCAATCGGTCAATATAACCGGCTCGTATGATGGTAATGCTCTGCTTGCTGAAATTATAAGTGACGATGATGATGCCCGGTTTGAGGCAAAAGCTTCGGCTGCAGTATCACGAGATTTCAAGCGGTTTGCCGACCTCGCCATAAATATGGATGCCGGCAATATAGGTTTAGGCCTGTTCACATCCAAGAAGCCCTGGGAGGGCTATAAGGCTTCGTTCCGTCTTGCGGCCTCCGCTGATAACGTAGATGTAACTGCTATGGATGCTCGTGCAAGCATTAACGACCTTGTGTTGAAATCTGTAGGCGATGACGGCCAGACGGTAGAGCTGGGAAACATCGAGATAGAGATGCGCAACAGCGAGACCCCTATGAGGACATCGCTGACGAGCGAGGTCGCCGATGCCAGTGTGAGGGGCCGGTACGATTTGTCGACTGTAGGAAGCGATGTGCGTCATTGTCTCCACCGCCTATGGCCCTCGCTGGTGTCATGCAGGGAGGACAATGACAGACGATATAAGCATAAGCTCGACAATGAATTCGCTTTTGATATGACGGTTAAGGACACCCGTACCATCGAGCAGCTCGTCAAGCTGCCTGTCAGCGTAATCCACCCTGTGGATGTGTCGGGTTATGTCAAATCATCCGCCGGCATAATAGCTCTGGATGTGGATGCTCCGTATCTCTTGCAAGGAAAGAAACTTGTGGAGAACACGGTGGTCAATGCAGCTGTCAACGGTGATGCCGGCAAGTCATATCTATATGCCACCACCTCGTTGCCCACCAAGAACGGACAGCTGTCGCTTACACTCAATGGCGAGGGCCAGTCCGATATGATTGATACCTCTATGGCGTGGGCTGTAGATTCAAAGAAGGCTCTTAGCGGTAGCCTGGAACTTACTGCCAAGGCCTCTCGTGATGAAAATGACAATCTGGTCGGGACGGTTGACATCCATAGAAGTTCTATGACCCTCAATGACACCGTGTGGACCATCCACCCCGCTACTGTCGCCATCTCAAAGGACCGCTACGCTATCAGCAACTGGCGTATAGGCAATGAAAAGCAGCATGTCAATATAGATGGTGTGGTGGGACGCGAGCCTGGCGATGTGGTCAATGTCGGGCTCTCAAACATTAACCTTGACTATGTGTTTGACATACTCAACATCAACAATGTGGATTTCGGCGGTGTCGCTACGGGAGATGTCAGGGCCACAGACCTTTTGTCGGGCGTACCTCAGGCGTTCACTGACAATCTTGATGTCAAGAATCTGTCATACAACAATTGTGTATTCGGTGATGCCATAATTAAGAGCTCATGGGATCATGAGCGTCAATGTATAATCCTTGATGCCGACATCACGCGCCAAAACGGAGGCGGCAGCACGGTCGATGGTGTCATCTATCCGGTCAAAGGCGGAGGAGGCCTTGATTTGGCGTTCACCGCCGATCGTACCGGCATAAGTTTCCTTCAGCCGTTCATGTCGGCTTTCTGTTCTGACGTTGACGGCCTCGTCAGCGGCAAGGCACGTCTTTTTGGCTCTTTCAGCGATCTTGACCTTGAGGGTGATGCCTATGTGGAGGATATGAAACTGACCATACCGTTTACCAACACTACATATACCGCAAGCGACAGCCTGCATTTCCGTCCGGGGTCCATAGATATTAATGACCTGACGCTACATGATGCTTATGGCAATACGGCCAAGTTCCGCGGACATCTCAGCCATCGCTATTTCCATGACCCGGTATTTGCCTTCTACCTCTATGATGCCCGCAATTTCCTCGGCTATGACATGCCTGACAATGGCGAGCAGCCATGGTATGGCAAAGTGTTTGTTGATGGCGGCGCATCTGTTATAGGCAAGCCCGGAAGGGTTGATATAAGCGTGGTTGCTTCAACTGCTCCTAAGAGCACATTCGGATTTGTGCTCAGCGACAATCTTCAGGCCGGCGAATATACATTCGTTAAATTCCGCGACAGGGAGATGCTTCAGGTCTCCGACTCGCTTTCTCTCTCCCCTGTCGAACGTATCAAGAAACTTCTGAAGTCGCAGATTCCCGGCGATGACAATCCTACCGATTTCAATATAGACATATCCGTTGATGCCAACCCCAATGTGGAGGTTACTCTCGTCATGGACCCGATAGCCGGTGACCGTATCAGGGCATGGGGCAGCGGTAACATGCGCATGACGTATGCGAGCCGCAATGACGATATGCAGCTATTTGGCACATATACCCTTGACCGAGGCACGTATAATTTCACCTTGCAGGAGATTATCGTGAAGGATTTCACCATAGATTCCGGCAGCTCCATCTCTTTCCACGGCAATCCTTATGCAGCCCAGCTTAATATTACGGCTGCCTACCAGACCACGGCCAATCTCAGTGATCTCGATGTCTCGTTTAACACTGACAAGGATTTGGCGCGCACGAGTGTGCCTGTCAGGGCGTTGCTTAAGATTTCAGGTGACATGCGTCAGCCTGAACTGACTTTTGACCTTGAATTTCCCACTCTGTCAAGCGATATAGACCGTAAGGTACGCTCGATAGTTAACACCAACGATATGTTGAGCCGACAGGTGATATATCTCCTTGCCCTCAACAGGTTTTATACACCCGAGTACGCCAATTCGGGCACCAATCACGGCAGCAGCGAATTTGCCTCACTGGCATCAACCACATTGTCGAGCCGCTTGTCAAGCCTTCTCGGCACTATCAGTGACAAGTGGACCATAGCCCCGTCTGTGCGCAGCGACAACGGCGATTTCAGCGACATGGAAGTAGACCTTGCACTGTCAAGCCATCTGCTCAATAACCGTCTGCTCATCAATGGCAACCTCGGTTACCGTGACAAGACTCTCAATCCTACAAGTTTCGTCGGCGATTTTGACGTGGAATATCTGCTTAATAAGTCCGGCACAATACGCCTTAAGGCCTATAACCGTTTTAATGACCAGATATTCTCGGCCCGGAGTGCGTTGACCACCCAGGGAGTCGGGGTAGTTTGGAAACTTGACTTTGACAATCTTGACAGTTGGATCAAACGCCTCCGCCGTAAGATGACGAAACAAAAGTCGGCTTCGGCACCTACACCTGCCGTTAGCGATACTACATCCGTCGTTTCCGATAGCATCAAGGCCGGACAACGTTGATAATCTGATGGTTTCGCAGTGTATTTAATCCCTATGGTGTACTGTGTGTTAATTTAATTAACTAAAAAATCTCAAAACTTATGTTTAAGAGATGCTAAAAGTTGTATCTTTTGTAGTGAAAATTTAACAGTGTGTTATTAGCAAATACATATGTAGTTTGGGATGTGAGATTTGATGCACAAAATATGCTGTTGCGTGCAATAATGTATAGATTTTGTAATCTGTTGGTGTAATGGATATTATGACATGGTGTAAGTAGGTTATGCACATAAAGTGCACTATTGTGTATCCCTATTGTTAACGGATGTGAGATTTAGTATAAAAATGTACTTCAACGTGAAACTTTACTTAATTTAACTTCTCGGATTTGGCTTTATTGTCTGTCGTGTCGGTTATGAGTAAATTTGCAGTGCAATTGAAAATCACCAGTTGCCACAAAACATCACTCTTATGAAGCTTATCCGTCTGATTTCTCTTGTAGTATTATGTGCCGCTTTCGGTGCAAACACTGCTGATGCAAAAAAGCCTCACCTCCCTGTCAAGCATCAGGTACCGGCTGTAGTAAATCAGCAGGTGGATGAGGAGGAGCAGATGACTTTCATGGAGAAAGCGATGGATTCGGCTCGTGATTTTTCACCTTTCTCTCTCAAACCTCTTATTGACCCCTCGCAGTTTATCGGCAATGCGCTCGCCGGAAAGATGGTTGACTACGCTGCCAAGTTCCTCGGCACACGTTACCGCCTCGGTGCCACCGGACCCCACGCTTTTGACTGCTCCGGTTTCACAGGTTGGATCTACCGCAAGTTCGGCATGAATCTTGAGCGTACATCGCGCAGCCAGTACACTCAGGGTAAGCGTGTGGATATTGATGAGCTTCAGCCCGGTGACCTTCTTTTCTTCAGCTCTCGCAGCAGCGGCCGTCGCAATGTAGGACACGTGGCTATGGTGGTGTCTGTGGATAAGGCCAATGGCACATGTGAGTTTATACATGCTTCGACTCGTAAGGGCGTTACATACCAGTCATTCCCTGACAATGCTTACTACAGCCGTCATTTCCTCGGTGCGCGTCGCATGCTCGGCACATCGGTATCGGCCGGCATCGTCTCTGATGACATGGGTATCTGATTGAGCCCCTGGGCTTGAGGAAACCTTTCCGACAGCCTGTTTTAGTTTAAAAAATCATTTCTGTTAATAGTGACAAGCGGTGTCATCTGCCTTATATGGCCGATGACACCGTGTTTTTATATCCTTGCCCGGGCATGATATACACAAGTAATAGGCGACATGCCATGGCGCAATGCCACTAACTTAAGGAGTCCCGAAGGGACGGATTCATGCTAAACCGTTGATGAGTAATGGCGTAGCCATGACGAGTCTACGGGTATCCAAAGGATGCACACATTGTAGTAGGCATGTCCCTACTACGATGGGTGCATTCCTTAAGTGAACAGCATTGGGACATGCCATGGCATGTCTGCTAACGTAATACCCCCTCATTAGCATGTCTTCTAATGCAGCCTCCTGATTTGCAAAGCTTTAGGCGACATGCCATGGCATGTCCCTACTGCATAACAACGCCATTCAAGCATTAAAGACTCCTTAAGTTAGCGACATTGTGTCATGGTGTGTCGCATAAAGCCATGCTGATGAGGGATGGTTACGTCGGCAGACATGGAAATCCCGGAGATACTGCAAATTTTATTGCAGTATCTCCGGGACTGGTTAGTGGCATGTCCATGCAATCATGAGCCTTTAAGCTGGTGGCATTGCATTTTTCCGGCTGATGTTACGTTTCTTTTGAATTGATGGTTATGAGGGAGGTGCCGGATGACCGGGTGCATGTCAACGGTTTTTGTAGTCTTTGAGCTGCGTCTGGAGGCGCTGGCGTGCGAAGTAGATACGGCTTTTGACGGTGCCGAGGGGGAGGTTCATCTTTTCGGCGATTTCGCTGTATTTGTAGCCGGCTACGTGCATCGAAAACGGCACACGGTATTCATCGCCGAAAGAGTTGATGGCTGCGTTGATTTCACCTACTGCGTATGAGCCGTCAGGTGATGCACAACCGGAGTCCTGGGCCATGTCGAGGTGATAGAGATCTTCGGATTTGTCGATGATTGTCTCCGAGCGCACCATGCGGCGGTATTTGTTGATGAATATGTTGCGCATTATGGTGAAAACCCATCCCTTGAAGTTTGTGTTGTCCATGTACTTATTCTCGTTGTCAAGTGCTTTCAGGGTTGTGTCCTGAAGCAGATCGTATGCATCGTCGCGGTTTGAGGTGAGGATGTAAGCGAAGTTGAGCAGATTGCCTTGCAGCTCAACCAGCTGGCGTTCGAACTTAGGTGTACTCATAGTGTCGCTGTTTTTGAAGTAATTAAGTAATTAAGAATCAATCTCAATAAGAATAGCCTTGATGCGGAGAATTTTTAGAGACTATTACATACATCTCAGGCAGTGTTCAAAGTTGAATATATACAAATTTAGCATTAAGATTTGGTTTGAAAAAATCATTGACGCATTATTAATCTAAACTTCCTTAATTTAACCAAATTTATGCTTAACTTGCATATAATCAATGATTTACTTCGTAACAAACATGTATCTGACATGTTACAAAAATGTAACAAAATGAACATTTTTGTTTGAAACTCTATTGTAGTAATCAAATAAACATGAAAAAGTGTAAATTTGCATATCTTTAAAGAAGTACACAACATATACTATACAGCGTTAATACAGCACTGATGGAAATCTCAAAGCAAGAATTGCTGGACCGACGGTATCTGCGCATGGCGACGATATGGGCCGAAAACTCCTATTGCGTGCGCCGTCAGGTAGGTGCGCTTCTGGTCAAGGATGACATGATTATTTCTGATGGATATAACGGAACTCCTTCGGGGTTTGAGAATATCTGTGAAGACGAAGCCGGACTGACGAAGCCCTACGTGCTCCATGCCGAGGCCAATGCCATAACGAAGGTGGCGCGCAGCAATAACTCGTCGCAGGATTCCACTCTATATGTCACTGCCTCTCCGTGTATGGAGTGCAGCAAGTTGATAATACAGTCAGGTATAAAGAGGGTGGTGTTCCATGACCTTTACCGTATCACTGACGGGCTTGACCTGATGCGTCAGGTTGGCATAGAGATAGTGCACATAGCCGATCTGTAGAAAACCCACTCGTTACAATGAACAATAGATTGAAGAATCCGGCAGTATGGATTCCGTTGACTGTCGCCCTGGCATTTGTCGGCGGCATGCTTTCCACCAAGGGATTGTTTGTGCAAGACCGGTCTGCGTCCGGCAACAATAAGCTTAACACTCTGCTCAACATAATCGGACATGAGTATGTCGATGCGGTCGATACCGACTCGCTGATGGAGACGATGTATCCGCAGCTGCTGTCGGGTCTTGACCCTCACTCGGTGTATATCAAGGCCGAGGATCTGGAGGCTGTCAATAGCGAGCTGGAGGGGTCGTTCAGTGGCATAGGCATTACCTTCAATATGCTCAACGACTCTATAAATGTGCTTGAGGTGCTGTCGGGCGGACCGTCGGAGAAGGTCGGATTGCTGGCCGGCGACAGGATTGTGACGATTAATGATTCGGTGGTGGCCGGCAAGAAATGGTCCAATGAGAAAGTCATGTCGTGGCTGCGTGGCGAGTCTGGTACGAAGGTGAGGCTCGGTATCCGGCGCTCGACTTCTCCCGAACTCCTGCCGTTTGAGGTGACACGAGGACCGATTCCGGTGACCTCCATTGATGCGTCATATCTGATTGATGATGAGACCGGATATATCCGTGTCAATAAATTCGGACGTACTACCTACGATGAATTTTATACCGACATGGTGAAGCTGCGTGATGCCGGAGCCAAGAGATATGTGGTGGACTTGCGTGGCAACGGCGGAGGATTCATGGAGATGGCCGTGATGATGGCCAACGAGTTTCTGCCGGCCGGACAGCTGATAGTAGCCACTCACGGACGCGACGAATCGGCTGAATCCACGGCGGTGAGCGATGGCGGCGGTACATTCCAGAATGCTGAGTTGACGGTGCTTATAGATGAGTTTTCGGCGAGTGCGAGCGAGATTTTTGCCGGAGCCATACAGGACCATGACCGCGGACTCGTGGTAGGCCGAAGGTCGTTTGGCAAGGCTCTGGTGCAGCGGCAGATGGAGCTTCCTGACGGAAGTGCGGTGCGACTGACCATTGCGCGTTATTACACGCCGTCGGGCCGATGCATCCAGAAGACATATACCCATGGCGAAAATCTGGATTACGCCCATGAGATTGTCGACCGTTATAATTCAGGCGAGATATTTAACGGCGACAGCATCAAGCACGATGACAGCATGATATTCAAGACCGACGCCGGGCGCGTGGTCTACGGTGGCGGAGGTATCATGCCCGACATATTTGTGCCTAACGACACGGCTGAAATAACGTCATATTATCTTAACGTGCTGAACAAAGGCCTCTTGCAGAAATTCTCCTTTGATTTCACCGACCGTCACCGTGCTGAGCTTAAGAACGCCGGTTCGGTCAATGCGATGCTCAAGGTGCTGCCCCCTGATGAGGAGCTGCTTGTGGAATTTGTCGATTATGCGAAATCCAACGGTGTGCCTGCCCGCTGGTATTACATAAACATTTCGCGCAAGCTGATTGTTAAAGACTTGAAAGCCTTGATAGCCCGGGATGTGTTCGGGACATCGGCTTTCTATAAAGTTAACAATCTGACTGATCCAACCGTGGTCAGGGCGTTACAGGAAATGCGCCGGGGTGCCACAAGATTTCCTGTCGGAGTATCTAAAGCCAAACCTACCGCTCATCTTCTGTGGCCTGAAGCTAATTATAGGATGATTCCATGGACAAACAAACTGTACGCAGTAAGATAAGGGCTACAAAGGCTCTCCTTACAGCTTCTGAAAAGAAAGCAGCAGCCGATAGCGTCTGGGCGATGCTTGAGAATACGGCCGCATTTATGATGTCCGATCATATACTGATGTATCATTCTCTTGCCGATGAGCTTGATACACATGGTCTGCTCAAAAAATGGTGCCGCTCGAAACGTTTTTATCTCCCTCGCGTCAATGGTGTCAATCTTGACATACTCCCGTTTGATCCGGATACTCTGGAGGAGGGCGCATATCATATTATGGAGCCGTCAGGCAGCGAGACCACTCCGCTATCGACCATTGAGATGATAATAGTGCCGGCTGTGGCTTATGATGTCCGTGGTAACCGTGTCGGTCGCGGCAAAGGTTTTTATGACCGTTTGCTCGCGGATGCCAAGGCTATGAAAGTAGGTGTAGGGTACGACTTCCAGGTAGTCGACGAAATCGACGCCGAACCCCATGATGTGGGCGTCGATGTGGTCATAACCGAATCCCGGTGTCTGCGCATCACACCCAAAAGCCGCAAATTCTGACGTGTAACCATACATTTCTGTGTCCTATATATAAATTATAGGAGTCATAGGAATAAAAATGGCATAAATATTTGGCGTGAATCAAATATAATCATTATATTTGCAGTGTCCAAAGCGGATGCCTGTCTTGCAGAGGCGTCCGGCATTTAAGGGGTATTAGCTCATCTGGCTAGAGCGCGACACTGGCAGTGTCGAGGTGAGCGGTTCGAGTCCGCTATACTCCACTTCTCCTTCTCTCCATTATCCCCCTGATTTTTATGGTATAGAAAATTTGCATCCGGCTCATCAGAGCGGATGGATGCCATAATTATGTGATTGCGGTACGCAACCTTCCCCTCCACTTAATAATTTATTTTATTCCTGATTCTCTCTTTTAGGATAAATCCCTCTGTGTCGCACTTCGATTCAGCTTCATGGTTAAGCTGCCTGCGGCAAGAACTCTGAGGAGGAACTCCCACCCATCTATATTCCGAACACACCCTTAATTTATATCCGAACACACCCTTAATTTATATATGTATAATATTGCTGATCTTAATGCGATGCCCGATGATGAACTCATCAAAGTCGCTGAAACCATGGGAATGAAAAAGGTTGACCTCTCTAACAAGGACGAGGTCATCTATGGAATCCTTGACCAACAAGCCATCAATCATGCTACTTCTGCCACCGAGCGCAGCCAGCGTCAGTCTCGCGAGCCGAAGCAAAAGAATAATGTAACTGATGAATCCGCCGCCCAGGATGCTCCGCGCAAACGCGGACGCAAACCGAAATCGGCAGTCGCTCAGCAGCCGGCCGACGGTGCGGATGCTGTAGCTGCGGCGTCTCCTGTTGCCGAATCGGCCTCAGAGGATGCTATGGCAGGTGCCGATGTCGTTGCAGAGGCTCCTGTTGCTCCGATGCCGCGTAAGCGCGGACGCAAGTCCAACGCCCAGAAAGCGGCTGAGGCGGCTGAAGCTGCCCGGCTTGCTGCAGAGCAGGCCAAGATGTCGCAGGACATGGCTTCCGACCAGGCACCTGATATGCCGGCTGATATGGCTTCAGGCGATATGCTCCCGATGCTTGAGGCTCCGGCAGCTGCAAGCGCTTCGCAAGTTCAGCAGCCCAAAATGGTGTTTACTCCGCGCCGCAATGCCGCTCCACAGGGCGAGCCCTCCGACAATGAGCCGCAGCAGCCGGCTGCACCCAAGGTGTTCACTCCCCGTCAGGGTGGCAATCAGGAGCAGGGCAATGATGCTGCAAGTTCGCTTGTGAGCTTCTTCCCTGCGGTTTCAGGCCGCAGTTTCATGCCTTGTCAGCAGCGTGACCGCAATGGTCAGCAGCCGGCCAAGGAACAGAACCAGCCTCAGAATGTCAAGATGGCTCCCGTGGTCATAGCAGAGCCGGGTCAGAAGATACCTAATCAGCCTAACCAGCCCCAGGGTAAGGGTAAGAAGAACAAAAACAACCGCATGCAGCAGGTCAAGGATACACCCTATGACTTTGCTGACCTCATAGAGACCACCGGCGTGTTGGAGATAGTGCCTGAAGGCCACGGTTTCCTCCGTTCCAGCGACTATAACTATATGCCGTCGCCCGACGATGTGCTCGTCAGCCAGCAGCAGCTTAAGCAGTACGCGCTCAAGAGCGGCGATGTGGTGGAGGCTACCATACGTCCTCCCAAAGAAGGTGAGAAGTATTTCCCCCTGACCGGCGTGAAGCGTATCAATGGCCGCACACCGGAGTTTATACGTGACAGGGTGAATTTCGAGCATCTCACACCTCTTTTCCCTAATGAGAAGTTTGATTTGACTTCCGGCCGCTCAAGCAATATATCTACCCGTGTCGTTGACATGTTCTCTCCGATAGGCAAGGGTCAGCGCGGCCTGATAGTGGCACCGCCCAAGACCGGTAAGACCATCCTCCTTAAGGACATCGCCAATGCGATAGCCGAAAACCACCCCGAGACATATATAATGATTCTCCTCATTGACGAACGCCCCGAGGAGGTCACCGACATGCGTCGCAGTGTCAATGCCGAGGTGATTGCATCTACTTTCGATGAGCCG
Organism: uncultured Bacteroidales bacterium; assembly: GCA_900539915.1. Taxonomy (GTDB): domain Bacteria; phylum Bacteroidota; class Bacteroidia; order Bacteroidales; family Muribaculaceae; genus Amulumruptor. Next base: position 20,107 of record UQDU01000034.1, read on the forward strand.
GCTGACCATCATGTGCGCATTGCCGGCATCGTGCTTGACAAGGCCAAGCGTATGGTTGAGTGCGGCCACGATGTGGTGATTCTGCTTGACTCGATTACACGTCTGGCCCGTGCTTACAACACATGTGCTCCGGCTTCGGGCAAGATTCTGTCGGGTGGCGTGGATGCCAATGCTCTCCAGAAACCCAAACGTTTCTTCGGCGCAGCCCGTAATATCGAAAACGGAGGCTCGTTGACCATTATCGCCACCGCCCTGACCGAGACAAGCTCAAAGATGGACGAGGTGATATTCGAGGAGTTCAAGGGTACTGGCAACATGGAGTTGCAGCTTGACCGCAAGCTCAGCAACAAGCGTATATTCCCGGCTGTCGACATCATGGCTTCGAGCACTCGCCGTGACGACCTGTTGCTCCGCACCGAGACCCTTAACCGCATGTGGATTCTGCGCCGCTTCCTCAGTGACCGCAACAGCATAGAATCCATGGAGTTCATCAAGGACCGTATGGAACGCACCTCCGACAACGACGAACTGTTGCGCACCATGGGTGACTGATAGCCATAACGCTGCATCCTGACATCGTATCAATCATTTTTATCTTGCCATGCGAAACGGAAAACTGTATTTTAAGTATGGCACCATGGGGTCTGCAAAGACCGCCATGCTGCTGACTACTGCCTATAATTTTGAGGAACGAGGCATGGACTATCTGTGTCTTAAACCTGTCATAGATACGCGCGACGAGCGTAATGTCATACGTTCGCGTATAGGCATCGAGCGCGAGTGCATGTGGATCTATCCCGAGACCAATCTCTATGACCTTTTGCGGCAGGTTTTCCGTGACCGAGGCCGGATTATCGAGTGGATACTGATTGACGAGGCTCAGTTCATTGTCGCTAATCAGATTGACCAGCTGGCACGTATCGTTGACGATTATGGCGTGAATGTCATGTGTTACGGACTCCGTACCGATTTCCAGAGCCATCTGTTTGAAGGCTCGCGGAGATTGTTTGAGATTGCCGATTCCATAGAGGAGATCAAGAGCACATGTAATTGCGGACGCAAGACCATCATCAATGCGCGATTTGACGCCAATGGCGATTTCGTGGAGGAAGGCCCCAAAGTGGAAATCGGTGGCGATGAGCGTTACATGGCTGTATGCCGCAAGTGCTGGCGCAACAAGCGCATCGAACAGGCCGAGAGGGCCATGTTGCCGCTTGAAAATCTTGATGGCGATAGTTCTGACCGTGCGGCGGCCCTTGATGCGGCCCTGAATCATCAGGATTATTGATGCAGTTATTTTTCACTGTCGTGTTAAACCATCGTAGGCTTTAATTTGTCTATAATTTAAATCTGACTGAAATTTAAATTCATCACGATGAGAAAAATAGCTACATTATTAGTTGTGTTGGCGGCACTTATTGGTGCTGTCAACGGTTCGGCGGCTACCGGTTTTCAGGATGAGACGCTCCAATACAAGGTTATGTATAAGTGGGGATTCATTTCTAAGGTCGCAGGTTACGCTACTCTGCATCTTGAGACATCGCCCACGGTCTATGAAGCTGTCCTCACGGCCCGTTCGGCCAAATGGGCTGACAGAATATATGCGTTGAGAGATACTCTCTACACTACCATGTCGCCTAAGACCATGTTGCCTGACAATTATGTGTATATAGCCCATGAAAACGGCACATATAAGCATGACCAGGTGAAATTCAGCCATGTAGGTGACCAGTTTACAGGTATAGCCACCCGAAAATACCGCAATAAGAAAGGCGAGTGGAGCGAGGAAAGCAAGACCTTGACAGCCACAGGCCCGTCGGTGGATTTGCTGAGCATGTTCTTTTATGTGAGAGCCATTGACTTCCCGCGTATGAAAATCGGCTCGTCTGTCAAGCTCAACTGTTTCTCCGGTAAGAAAACTGAGGTATTGACTGTCACATATAACGGAACTCAGAAGATTACCGTCAATGACAAGGAATACCTTGCTTATTATGTCGGCTTCACATTCACGCGCAACGGTCAGAAGTCATCGGCTCCGATTTATGCCTGGATTACTGCCAACAGCCAGCGACTGCCTCTGCAAGTCGAGGGACAGCTGCCTGTAGGCAAGATCAGATGTATGCTCGCTGATTGAAATCACGGCGTTGAGCCACAAAATAATCTTGGTAGGGCAAAAAAAATCGCAAAGATTTTGGATTTGTTAAAAATAGTCGTACCTTTGCATCGCTTTACCAAAGAAACGGGCGCTTAGCTCAGCTGGTTCAGAGCGTCTGCCTTACAAGCAGAGGGTCGGGGG
>UQDU01000035.1 GCA_900539915.1 uncultured Bacteroidales bacterium
TTTTGTGGTATTTATAATCATATTACGCCAGATTTTGGGATTTTATAGCTTAAGGCATGTCCCTACTACATAATCAAGCATCAACGACTGTTTAAGTTCGTGACATTGCCGCGTGGCGGCTCCCGGCCTGACGAGGGGATACGTGGATATGGCGAGCAGGGACACAACGGCCTGTGCGTTGTGTCCCTGCTGTAGGGTTTGGTTTTTCCCCGAATTGTAGGGCTGTACCCTGGTACAGCCGATACACACGGACTGATTATCAGCGTGGTGGCGGATGCACCGGGGTGCATCCCTACAATTTTGGGTGGCTTACGGTCAGAAGAGGACGTTCATACCGAAGTTGACGCTGGCGTTGCTGGAGAGGGGGACGCCGTCTTTGGTCAGTTTGCCGAGCGTATGGTCCATGCCCACGAAGAGGTTGAAGCCAGTCACATGGAGGTTGGCGAGCCATCCGAATCCGCAGCCGTAGGAGCCGACGGCCATATTGGCCGTGGCCGAGAAGATTTTCACCGGAGCCACATTGGCCGACAGGCGGAAATCGGTCCAGCTGTAGGCACCCTGGATTTTGGTGGTGTTCATCAGGCCGAATGTCAGATTGCGGTAGACAGGGAGGGTGTATTGTCCGGCGAAATTGAGTGTCGCCGCCAGCATGGTGGTGCGTCCTCCGCGGTCACCCATGTCATCAAGCTCATATATGGCCGAGAAGTCGTTGCGCAGCTTCTTCCACTCGTTGTCGAAGCTGTTTGTGGCGTCATTGTCGGCATTGAATGCGTAGCGGTCGGTGTAGAAGTGGCGTTCGCCGTTGGTCGAGGCCACCATATTGTTGCCCCAGTGGATGAATCCGAAGTCGAGCACCGACGCGCTGAACTGCCAGTCACGGTTGAGGGTAAACACGGCTCCGAGGTCTAAGGCCATACCGAAACCGTTGAGTCCGGTGCCGTCGACATCCATGCCGCTGACATAGCGGTGACGGGTGTCATCGTTGACCTCGGTCTTATATGTGAGTCCCTTGACGCTTGACTGCAACTCGGCATCGGCCACGACTGACCAGTTGTCGACCCCGAGGTCCAGACGAGCCTGCTTGAACTTGGCATCCATATTGGCACCTCCGAGGAGGAATTTGAGCGTACCGCCCACGCGCCACTGCTTGTTGATGTCACGCGAGTGGCCGAATGCTATCTCGGCGAAAGCGTCGGCGTGAGCCCCTATGTCGTGGATGTCGTAGCTGCGGTTGGCCACACCCTCCTTGAGCAGACTGAAGAGTTCACGCGGCACACGAAGAGCGGCATTGGCGCGTGCGCCGATGGTCACCGTGTTGTAGCCCCCCCACGCCTTGAAGCCGCCGGCGAGCAGCGTCACGTTGACATCGGTGCTCAGGCGGTTGTTGTCGCCGATGTTGTCCATCAGTTCGGCCACGGTGACGCCGGGATTCATAAAGGTGGTGGTGCGTCCGTTGACGTTGTAAAACACGTCAGACACATGAAGATTGCCGCGAGCGGCCACATTGAGGTTGCCTATGGCCGGCACTGCCACAAAACGTGTGGAATCGTTGCCTATGGCCGGATTCATGCGGTAGCGGTACATGTATCCGTCGAGGAAGTAGCCTGACTGGGTATGCTGGGCGACAGCCGCGGGGACAGCCACGGCCACAAGAGCCACCCCTGCAATAATATGCTTGATATTAAGTAGTCTCATGATTTAAGTATGTGATTTAAGGGGTGGATGTCAGAGAGTGGTGTTGTAATAGCCTGAAACCTTGGGGCGGATGGAGCTGAGGTGGATTGACTGTGAAGGCTTGAGTACCTCGGCATTGCTGCCCGGACGGGCAGTGGCCGTAAACTCTATGCCGTCAAGGTCACGGACCTCGCCGGTGATTCTGATAGTCACCGGATAGCCTTTGGCTCCGGCAGGTACGTCGGCTCCCACTATGTCTACATTGTTGATGCGTTTACCCTCGGGGTTGATGGGATAGCCTGTGAAATCAAGCGAGAACGGCAGGTCGGAGTCAACCACTGCGGTCACTACGAGGGTCTGCACGGTGATGTTCTTCACATCGTCGTCGCTCCAGCCGTCTATGCGGTCAGTGTAGACGATGCGCGAGCCGGCGGCCAGTTCGATGGGCGCATAGAAAGTGTAGTTGCCGCTGACAGGGCCGAGGTCGCGTCCGATGGGCAGGTCGGTGGCAGGCTTGTCGTCAACACACGGACTGATAAGGTCAATGGCGAGCGAGCCGGGGAGGCCGCCGTCGGGCATATCTTCGCCAGGCGAAAGTATGTTGGACAGAGCGGGATATGCTACATGGTGCGAGCCGGGATACTCGGAGTAGTAGGCCGAGGGTTCCGAGGGCGAGAGGCAGTAGTTGACCGGCTGGGCGTCAGCGATTATCTCAAACGGCGCCGGCAGGGGGAAGTCAAGCGTGGGCTTGCCATCGCGCTGCGCCTTGATGTCGAGGCCGGTCTGGGCAGTAGTGCCGTAGGCACCTACAGGATTGGTGATGCGGAGATAGAGCTGCGGATTGGCCAGACGTATGTCAGTGCCCTTGTCAGAGAGCACATCCGGGAGGTTGGTCAGGTCGACAGAGGGAATGTTGATACCCGATACGGTGTAGCTGATGCGGCCTGTCACAGTATTGATGGCAAGCTCGGAGAGGGCGAAATCGGTGCGGAAAGTGCACGATGAGGGGAGCAGCGAATAGTCGGTGATGCTGAGGTCAGCAGGGGTGATGACCAGATCGCCGCCGGCGATGCCGAGGTCGTCGGCAAACAGCATGGTATGGGCACCGTAGTTATATACGGCCCCGGCCTCGCTGATGTTGAGACGGCTGGCTGTGACCACCACCTCATACGATGAGCCCTGCGCCTTGCAGTCACGCAGCGCAAGCAGACCGGTATCCTTGTCATAATTACCGTCGGCAGTCACCCCGTAGAGGCCCTTGGGGAGCTGGAGCACCACGTCGCGCAGACCCATGCTCTTGAGTACGCCGTCGCCGAAGCCGCCGACAGTCAGCTTGATGGTGATGGTGAGATCGGTACCCACCTCTGTGATTGACAGCAGGTCAGCCGATATTTCGGAGGCATGCATGCTGAAGTGCGACGGGTCGCTTTCAAGCGGCAGCTTCACCTCTCCGCCCTGAGCCAGCGTCTGGGCGGCTCCCGTCAGCATCATGTTGCGCACGCTGGGCGACATGGTGGGGCGGTTGAGCGTCACGGCATTGATTTTGACCGGGTCGGTGGTGAACGTATTGTTTTCGATGACGGCATACACACCGTCCACTTCCTGGATGCGGTCACCCTCCTCTATGTCAAAAATGCTCTTGAGGGTGATTTTGTCGATGTTGACCGGCACTACAAGGTCATTGACCCGGATCTGCACATCCTTGTCGAGATCCGACAGGTCATACTTGTCATCGGTACATCCCGAAGCCAGCAACGCGGCACAAGAGATTCCGATGACCGATTTTAAGGTTGGTTTCATAATGTGAAATATTTGATTGGTTTGATTTGTCATTACGCATGATTTTGCCGGGATACACATGTGGCGATGCACACGGCAAATTTATTTTCCACCTTACAAATTTACTAAAAATTCATTAACTACACTAAATAAAATCAAATTTTACCCCTCCATATTGTTAAATTTTGTTATTTTAACCGTTTTTTTGTGTGTCGGCATGTGTGGCGAAACCTCTCCGAGGTTTATCTGTGTGTGGGGAATGCCTCCCACGCACCGCTGCCGTCACTCAAGCATGTCTGCCAACCAAACGCAATTTATTGACAGACAACCTGTAGCAGGGACATGCCATGGCATGTCTGCTGACGCAACACTCTCATTAGCATGACTTTAGGCGACATGCCATGGCATGTCCCTACTACATAGGAACGCCATTCGAGCATTTACGCTTGTTTAATTAAACAGCATTGTGGCATGTCCCTTCTACATATGGGCGCCATTCAGGCATTAATAAACTGCTTAAGTTTGCGACATTGTGACGTGGTATTCCCCCTGCTCCATTTTTGCTTTTTCTATGGGGGGATGCGCAAAAGACCCCTTGATAATCGGAGATTATCAAGGGGTCGGGGGGGGGTGGTTGTCTTACCTGGATTCGAACCAAGACAGGCAGAACCAAAAACTGCAGTGCTACCATTACACCATAAGACAATCCTATGCGCTCAAGCTCTGACAAGAGAGCCTAAAGCTGTGGCAAAGTTACGCACAATGGCGCAAATATGCAATACCTTATAAGAATTATAAAACTTATACGACTTATAAGAATTATATCACCCTAATCAGGAAATAGTTCTTCTTGCCCTTCTGGACGAGGATGTACTTGTTCTGGAGGAGCATGTCGAGGGTGACGTCGGCGTAGATGTCGGATACTTTCTCCTTGTTGATGGAGAAACCGCCCTGCTGGGCCAGTTTGCGCAGCTCGCCCTTGGAGGGGAACACGGAAGCCTTGTCGACGAGCATGTCGGCGATTTTGAGACCGTTTTCGATGTCGGTGCGCTGCACCTCAAACTGGGGCACACCTTCAAACACCTCCAAGAGGATGCTTTCGGGAGTGTTGCGGAGGGTCTCGCCGGCGTGGTTGCTGAAGAGTATCTGCGAAGCCTCCACGGCAGCCTGCCAATCGGCCTCGGAGTGTACCATGGTGGTGATTTCCTTGGCGAGGCGGTGCTGGAGGGGACGCTTGCCCGGGTCCTGCTGCTGCTCGGCCACGAGGGCTTCGATTTCCTCGCGCGGCAGTTCGGTGAAAATCTTGATGTATTTCTCGGCGTCGGCGTCGCTGACGTTGAGCCAGAACTGGTAGAACTTGTAGGGCGAGGTGTAACGCGGGTCAAGCCATACGTTGCCGCTCTCGGTCTTGCCGAATTTGCCGCCGTCGGCCTTGGTAATCAGGGGGCATGTCAGGGCGTATGCCTCGCCTCCGGTGGTGCGGCGGATGAGTTCGGTGCCGGTGGTGATGTTGCCCCACTGGTCGCTGCCTCCGAGCTGGAGCTTGCAGCCGTAGTTGTTGTAGAGGTTGAGGAAGTCGTAGCCCTGGACGAGCTGATATGAAAATTCGGTGAACGACATGCCCTGCTGGCTCTCGCCCGAGAGGCGTTTCTTCACTGAGTCCTTGGCCATCATGTAGTTGACGGTGATATGCTTGCCGATGTCACGGATGAAGTCGAGAAATGAGAAATTCTTCATCCAGTCATAGTTGTTGACCATGATGGCGGCGTTGGGGGCATCGCTCTCGAAGTCAAGAAACTTCGCGAGCTGCTTCTTGATGGCCTCCTGGTTGTGGCGCAGGGTCTCCTCGTCAAGCAGCTTGCGCTCCTGGCTCTTCATGGAGGGGTCGCCTATCATGCCGGTGGCACCTCCGACGAGCGCGATAGGTCTGTGGCCCGAACGCTGGAAGTGCTTCAGAATCATTACGCCCACGAGGTGGCCGATATGGAGGCTGTCAGCCGTGGGGTCGATGCCGAGGTAGGCGGTGGTCATCTCCTTCTTGAGCTGTTCTTCGGTGCCGGGCATCATCTGGTGTATCATGCCTCGCCACTGGAGTTCTTCGACGAAATTCATTGTGCTGTTGGGTGATGTGTATGGTTGTTGTTGTTGTGTTGTAGTTGTAATAGCAGTCCTGTGGGCTTACGCGGCGTCACTTCTCGCGCATGTACACGTTGATGGGCGTGCCCGAGTAGTCCCAGTTTTCGCGTATCTTGTTTTCGAGATAGCGGCGGTAAGGCTCCTTGACCCACTGCGGCAGGTTGCAGAAGAATATGAATGTAGGCACGGGCGAGCCCTTGAGCATGGTGACATACTTGATTTTGACATATTTGCCCTTGTTGGCAGGAGGCGGATATGCCGCGATGGCCTCGAGCATGACGGTGTTGAGCTGCGACGTGGGCACCACCCGCTTGCGGTTTTTGTAGACATCCACGGCAGTCTGGAGCACCTTGAATATGCGCTGCTTGGTGAGCGCGGAGGTGAATATGATGGGGAAGTCGACAAACGGAGCGAAGCGGTCACGTATCGAAGCCTCGAAATGCTTGATGGCCTCCTGCGACTTGTCTTCCACGAGGTCCCACTTGTTGACGCACACCACCAGCCCCTTCTTGTTGCGCTGGATGAGCGAGAATATGTTGGCGTCCTGGGCTTCTATGCCTCGCGTGGCGTCAATCATGAGGATGCAGACGTCGGAGGCCTCTATGGCGCGGATGCTGCGGATGACCGAGTAGTACTCGATGTCCTCGTTGACCTTGTTTTTCTTGCGGATGCCGGCGGTGTCGACGAGATAGAAGTCGAAGCCGTATTTGTTGTAGCGAGTATAGATGCTGTCACGTGTGGTGCCGGCGATATTGGTGACGATGTTGCGGTCCTCGCCTATGAAGGCGTTGATGAGCGACGATTTGCCGGCGTTGGGGCGGCCCACGATGGCAAACTTGGGTATGTCGTCAAGCTGCTCCTCGGCGTCCTCGTCAGGTTCGGGCAGCTCCTTGACCACCTCATCGAGGAGGTCGCCGGTGCCGAATCCGCTCATGGCCGATATGGGATACGGGTCGCCGAGACCGAGGCTGTAAAATTCAGGGACATTGTAGAGCCAGTCGTTGCTGTCGACTTTGTTGGCCACGAGAATCACCGGCTTGCGGGCCTTGCGTAGGATTTCGGCGATGTGGTCGTCAAGGTCGGTGACTCCGTTCATGGCATCGACCACGAAGAGGATTTCGTCGGCCTGCTCTATGGCGAGAGCCACCTGCTTGTTGATTTCCTCCTCGAATATGTCTTCGCTGTTGACCACCCAGCCGCCGGTGTCGATAATCGAAAATTCACGTCCGTTCCAGTCCACCTTGCCATACTGGCGGTCACGGGTGGTGCCGGCAGTCTCGTCCACGATGGCCGTGCGTGACTGCGTCAGGCGGTTAAAGAGCGTCGATTTGCCTACATTGGGGCGGCCGACTATGGCTATCATCTGTCCCATAAATAGATAGAATATTGTTGTGAGATGAATGTCGCAGTTACCGTTGACATCATTATTGTCCCTACTGCATCAGAGGAAGTGTCAAATGGACAGCACCTCTGTTGTGAAATGCAAAGTTAGTGAAATTTTTCCGTGTAATCACTCTATGTAGCCGAATGCGCGGAGCTTGTTGTCACGGTTACGCCAGTTGGGCTCCACTTTGACGAACAGCTCGAGATAGACGCGCTTGTCAAAGAAAGTCTCGATGTCCTTGCGCGCCTCGATGCCCACCTTCTTGATGCGCGAACCTCCGTGGCCTATGATGATGGCCTTCTGCGAGTCGCGCTCCACGTAGATGACGGCCATGATGTGGATGGCGGTCTCCTTCTCGTCAAATTTCTCAACGATGACCTCGGTGCTGTAGGGCACCTCCTTCTCGTAGTTGAGCAGAATCTTCTCGCGGATGATTTCGGTGACGAAGAAGCGTGCCGGCTTGTCGGTCAGGGCGTCCTTGCCGAAATACGGGGGCGAGTCGGGGAGCAGCTCCACGATGCGCTTCATCAGATTTTCCACATTGAAGTGGAGCTTGGCCGAGATGGGGAATATCTCGGCGTTGGGGAGCATCTGCTGCCAGCGAGCCACGATAGCCTCCAGATCGGCCTGTTCCTTGACGAGGTCTACCTTGTTGATGACGAGCAGTACAGGCACCGTCTCCTTGGCCACCTTGGCGAGGAAATCGGCGTTTTTGGTGGGGTCCTCCACCACGTCGGTGACGTAAAGGAGTATGTCGGCATCGGTCAGGGCGCCTTCGCTCGCCTCGAGCATGCTCTCCTGGAGCTTGTATTTGGGCGCGAGCACTCCGGGGGTGTCAGAGAATACTATCTGGTATTCGGGGGTGTTGAGAATGCCCATGATGCGGTGGCGCGTGGTCTGAGCCTTGGAAGTGATTATGCTGACGCGCTCGCCTACGAGGTCGTTCATCAGGGTTGACTTGCCGACGTTGGGGTTACCGACTATGTTGACGAAGCCGGCTTTGTGTTCTTGTGCCATATCTGTTTGCTTTTAAATTTTGCATTTATACTTATAACAACAAAGATAGCACCTTAAAAGATGCTATCTTATGCTTAAATTTCATTGAAGGCGCAGCCAGACGGCTCTGTATCGCCAACTTTTGCCGAACCCCGGAGGGATGCACACATCGCAGTAGGGACATGCCACAATGCTGTTCACTTAAGGAATGCACACATCGTAGTAGGGACATGCCATGGCATGTCTGCTGACGCAACGCCCCTCATTAGCTTGGCATCAGGTGACATGCCATGGCATGTCCCTACCACTCCTTAATGCGGCAATGTTTTATGGTGCAACCCTACAATTTGGCGACGGAAATGCGATGGGGTCAGATGTCCCAGACCACGTAGAGAGCGCCCCATGTGAAGCCGGCACCGAAGGCGGTCAGAATCATCTTGTCGCCGGGCTTGAGGGTGTTCTTGTACTCGTCGATGCAGAGGGGTATGGATGCTGCGCTGGTGTTGCCGAACTTCTGTATGTTGACAAGGACCTTGGAGCTGTCTATGCCGGCACGGTCGGCCACAGCCTCGATGATGCGCAGGTTGGCCTGATGGGGTATGAACCAGTCGACTGACTCCATGGTGAGGCCGTTGCGTTCGGCCACATCGAGCGAGCTTGTGAGCATGTCGGTGACGGCGTGCTTGTAGACCTGACGGCCTTCCTGATATACGTAGTGGTCACCGGCATCCACGGTCTCATGGGTGGCAGGGTGCACCGAGCCACCGGCCTTCATCAGCAGGTGGGGCAGTCCCTCGCCGTTGACGTGGAACACGCCGTCCATGATGCCCACGGGCTTATCGGTAGGCTCAATCAGCATGCAGGCTGCGGCGTCGCCGAAGAGCGGGCATGTGGAGCGGTCGGTGTAGTTGGTCATAGATGACATCTTCTCGGCAGCCACGACCACCACCTTGCGGCGCAGTCCCGACTTGACGTAGGCAGCGGCATCCTGGAGGGCCACGAGGAATCCGGCGCAAGCGGCCTGGATGTCGTAGGCATATGAGTTCACAAGGCCGCAATCATGGGCTATGATGGAGCCGGTGGAGGGGAAACGGTAGTCAGGGTTGGATGTGGCGCATATCAGCAGGTCCACCTCCTCGGGCGAAGTGCCGGTGGATTCAAGCAGACGCTTAACAGCGATGGCACCCATATAGCTTGAGCCGGTGCCCTCCTTTTTCAGGATGCGGCGCTCCTTGATGCCGACACGTGTGGTGATCCACTCATCATTGGTATCGACCATCTTTGACAGCATCTCGTTGTCGAGAATGTCATCGGGGACGTAAGAGGCCACACCCGAAATTTTTGCGTAAACCATGATTCTTTGGTGTAATTGTCTGTTATAGGGTAGATAAATGCAAAGAGATGACTATCGCCCGTGAGGGGCGATAATCACAATCTGCAATGCTTCCTGCGCAAGATTGTTATTTGCACTGTAGAGACATGCGCGCGCATTGGTGTCAGCATGCCACAGAAGCGTCACGGCATCGCCTGGTGCAGACGAACGCCGTGTCAGCCGGATCAGACTGTCTCAGCCTTCTCGATTACGACTTTGCCGCGATAGTAGCCGCATACACCGCATACGGTGTGATATACGTGCCATGAACCGCAGTTGGGGCAGAGAGCCAATGTGGGGGCTACAGCCTTATCGTGGGTACGACGCTTAGCGGTACGTGTCTTTGATTGCTTTCGTTTAGGATGTGCCATTGTTGTTTATCTGTTTATGAGTTATATGTTTCTGTTGTGTCGGGTATGTATTCAGTCGTTGTCATCACCGCCGCCCTGCGAAGCGAGCCCTTTGAGGGCGTCCCAACGGGGGTCGGAGGGCGCGTCATCGTCAGGAGCCGCGTCCATCGAGTCCATCTCCTCCATGAGCGACTCATCGAGTTCGCCGTCCTCGGCCGATGGCGCGTGGACCTTGTGGCGGTGGAGCATGGCGTTCATCTCCTTGTTGCACTGTCCCGGGGCATGCACATGCTTGATGGGGATGGTCAGGGCCACAGTGTCGTAGAGCATATAGGCCACGTTGAGATAGTTCTCGCTCTCGGGTATCTCGAGCAGCGTGTCCGAATCGTCGCAATATGCGTCGCCGTACTTGACGCTGATGTCGTAGGTGGTGTCCACATCGTGGAGCATGGCATCAAGACAGCGGTCACAAAGCAGGGTGACGGTACCTGTGATATGGAAATGCAGGTCATATACGTCAGCCTTGTGGGTGACGGTCAGCTTCACGTCAAGGTCGGCCCCGTGGATGTCGGTGCTTTCCATGTTGACGAAAAACTGCTTGCCGAGATGATAGTCAAATGTCTGCGTACCCACAGGCATGGACTTCAGAGGCAGCTTGAATTCGGTGAACTTTCCCACGGCTTTAGTGATTGGAGATAAGTCTCTTAGGTGTGAGTTGAGAAAAACTGTGCAAAGTTAATGATTTTCCTGATATAAAACAAGCATTGCGAAAAATCACACGCCGACAGGGCTATAAGGCTTATAAGCCCTCATGACAGGCAGCATGCCACACCGCCTCGGAGAGCGACGGATGCGTATGGACCGCGGCAGCAAGGTCACGCACGGTCAGCGAGGAGCTCATGGCGGTGGCGACTTCCTGGATGAGGTCGGCGGCGTGTGCGCCGAGTATGTGGCAGCCGAGTATGGCTCCGCCGTTGTATTGGCTTATCAGCTTGACGAAGCCCTGTGTTTCGCCCATGGCGGCGGCTTTGCCGTTGGCGGCGTAGAGCGAACGGCTGACGCGGTAATGGAGTCCGCGCTCCCGGCACTGCTCCTCGGTCAGACCGGCCATGGCGGCCTCCGGCTCGGTGAACAGTGCGGAGGGGATGACGCTGAGGTTGACATCCTCGCCAAGCACACTGCGCCCTTGGGCTGATGCGGCATGGGCGAGCATGCAGCGGCCGTTGACGTCGCCGATGGCATAGATGTGTTCGCGTGATGTGCGGAAATCGTCATCGACCATGATAAATCCGCGATGGTCCACTTTGATGCCGGCCTCGGCGAGGCCCTCGGGCAGACAGGCTTTGCGCCCCACGGCCATGAGGACGGCTGAGGCGGCGAGCGACTGCGCTTTGCCCTTGGCTTCATAGGCCACCTCCACTGTGGAGCCGGCTGCCTCGGCTATGGATGTCACCCGGGCATCGGTGACAATCCTGATGCCGCGGCGCGACATCAGGCTGCGCAGACGCTTGGCCACGTCGCGGTCAAACGGCGGCAGTATCTCCTTGCAGAACTCCAGCACCGTGACCTCCACGCCGAAGGCGGCGAGGATGGAGGCGAACTCCATGCCGATGACTCCGCCGCCGATGACGGCGATGCTCGGTGGGAGCGTGTCAAGGGCAAGGAGGGTGTCGGAGGTCATCGCCAGATGCGCCCCCGGGATGGGGAGCAGCGAGGGTACGGAGCCTGTGGAGATGATGAGCCGGTCGGCCATGTACCGGTCCTCCCCTACCCACACCGACGGACCTGTGGAGGCGAGCCGCGCCGTGCCGCTGACTATCTCGACCTTGGAAAGCTCCATGGCCACGCCCTCCCGTAGTCCGCTGACCACTTGGCGCATACGTGCGGCGGCAGCGGCGAAGTCGGCCTTCCACTGCGATATCTCCACGCCGAATGCGGCGGCATCCTGCAGGGCAAGTATCCGAGAAGCTGACGCGCAGAGGGCTTTGGTGGGTATGCACCCACGGTTGAGGCACGTTCCGCCGAGGTCGGCTTTCTCTATAAGGGTGACTTTCAGCCCTTGACGCGCAGCCGCCGCAGCAGTCTCGTAGCCGCCGGGGCCCGCGCCGATGATTATGAGGTCGCTTCGTTTGATTGACATTTCAGCATTGAAATTTAGAGGGTGTTTGCGTATGGGATGACGTGGGAGCGCATCAAGTCAGTGACAGTTGTCGCCACTGGGCATAAGTGGTGACGGGGGTTATGGCGGCGGCGGTGTCGTCGGGATGGCTGACGGGGGTTTCGTGGGGGGCATTCTTGACCACCTCGGGGGTTTCCGCGGCCTCCCGGGCTATCTGCCTCATCGCGTCTATGAAGGCGTCGATGGTCTCGAGGCTCTCGGTTTCGGTCGGCTCTATCATCAGCGACTCGTGGAAGAGCAGAGGGAAGTAGATGGTGGGGGCATGGTAGCCCATGTCGAGCAGACGCTTGGCCACATGGAGGGTGGTTACGCCTGTGGACTTGTCGGCCAGACCGTCAAACACCATCTCGTGCTTGCACAGACCGTCGATGGGGAGACAGTAGACATCCTTTAGTCTCTCCTTTATATAATTGGCATTGAGGGTGGAAAATTTACCTACGGCCATCAGTCCGTCACTGCCGAGCGACAGAATGTAGGCGAGTGCACGGAGCTCCACGGCGAAGTTGCCGAGCCAGTGTGACACGCTGCCGAGCGAGGCAGGGCTGTCGGTCACCACGTCATAGGTGCCGTCAGGCTTGCGGACCACCCGGGGCATCGGGAGGAACTGCTGCAGACCGTCACGCACGCCTACAGGTCCGCTGCCGGGGCCGCCACCGCCGTGAGGGGTGGAAAATGTCTTGTGGAGATTGATGTGCATGACATCGAATCCCATGTCGCCCGGACGTGCCACGCCGAGCATGGGGTTGAGGTTGGCACCGTCGTAGTACATCAGTGCTCCGGCGGCATGCACCGCGTCGGCTATGGCCGGTATGTCACGCTCGAAGATGCCGACAGTGTTGGGATTGGTCATCATCATGGCCGCCACAGTGCCGTCAAGTTTGGACAGGAGGTCGGCGGTGTCTACGGTACCGTCGGCAAGGCTCTTGACCTCCACGACCTTGTAGCCGGCCAGAGCCGCGCTCGCCGGGTTGGTGCCGTGGGCCGAGTCGGGAATCAGCACCTTATCACGAGCCGAGTCGCCGCGGCTCTCGTGGTAAGCCTTGATGACGAAGAGACCGGTCAGTTCGCCTTGCGCCCCGGCATAGGGGTTAAGGGTGAACTCGGCCATCCCCCCTATCTCGCTCAGAGCCTCCTGGAGGGTATGGTACGCCTCAAGGGCACCCTGCACGCTCCAAGCCGGCTGCAGCGGATGGAGGTCGCTGAAAGCATGGTGGGCGGCTATTTCCTCGTTGATTTTGGGGTTGTACTTCATGGTACACGACCCGAGGGGATAGAAGCCTGTGTCAACACCGAAATTATTGGTGCTCAGATTGTTGTAATGACGCGCCACGGTGGGTTCGTCGACCTCGGGCAGCTCGGCCGGGGTGATGCGCCTGAACTGCTCGGGGATGCCGACAGGGAAGTGCACTCCGTTGGAGGGCACTTTGACACCTCTGCGCCCCGGGTGCGACAGCTCGAATATGAGCTTTCCGTATAGTTTCCGATTCATAATCGAGTTTTTTAGGATGAATGTTTTACCTGCTGTATGGCGATGGACCTGGCTGCATCGGCGAGGGCATCCATCTCGGCGCGGGTCTGCATCTCGGTGACGGCTATGAGCACGTGGGTGTCGTCGATTCTGACACCCCCGAGGATGCCGCGGTCGGCGGCAGCGCGGAGATAGATGTCGGTGCCGCAGGGGACGGTCATCACAAACTCGTTGAGATAGGGGCTGTCGGGGTAGGTCAGCGACATCGCGCCTGTCTGTGAGAGGCGGTCGGCAAGATAATGCGCGCCCTCGAGGCCGCGGCGGTTGACCTCCTCGAGGCCGTGACGCCCCATCAGCGAGAGGTATATGGCCGCATAGAGGGTCATCAGCCCCTGGTTGCTGCATATGTTGGAGGTGGCTTTCTCACGGCGTATGTGCTGCTCGCGCGCCTGGAGGGTCAGCACAAACACGCGCTGGCCGTCACGGTCGGTGGTGGCTCCTACGATGCGTCCGGGCAGCTTGCGTATGAGGGCTTTGGTGGAGCAGAGATAGCCGAGCGTGGGTCCGCCGTAGCTCAGAGGCATCCCGAGCGACTGCGCATCGCCGCACGCGATGTCGGCGCCCCACTCCCCTGCGCTGCGTATGACGGCCAGGGCCGAAGCCGGGCTGTCGATGGCCAGCAAAGCCTTGACGGCGTGGCAGCGGTCGGCCAGACCGGTGAAATCCTCAAGTATGCCGAAATAGTTGGGCGACGGCACTATGACTCCGGCCACACCGCCGGCGGCTATGCGCTCCTCCATGACGGCCATGTCGGTCACGCCGCCGGAGGTGGCAGGGATGACCTCGAGGGTGATGCCGTGGAAATGGGCGTAGGTGTGCATGACGTTGAGGGTGCGCGGATTCATCGTGGCGGAGGTCAATATGCGTCCGCCCTTGCGCATGGAGGCGTTCATCATCAGCATCGCCTCAGCAGCGGCGGTGGTGCCGTCGTACATGGAGGCGTTGGAGACATCGAGGCCTGTCAGCTCCGACATCATGCTCTGGTACTCGAATATGTAGTGGAGCGTGCCCTGCGAGATTTCGGGCTGGTAGGGGGTATAGGCGGTCAGGAATTCCGACCGCGACAATATGGTGCGTATCAGGGCCGGGGCGTAGTGGTGGTAATAGCCGGCTCCGGCAAAGCAGGTCATGGCGCGGTTTTTGCGACCGAGAGCGTCAAAGAAGTCGCGCACCTCCTTTTCGCCCATCTCCGGAGGGAGGCGGTAGGGGGCGGTGAGTCTCAGGCTGTCGGGCACATCGGCATAGAGTGCGTCAAGCGACTCCACGCCGCAAGCGTCAAGCATCCGGCCGATGTCATCGGGCGTATGCGGAAGATATCGGTGGGTCATATACGGGGGGGGGTGATATGGCTTGTGATGACTGCGGCCTATTTGCTGATAAGGGCCTGGTACTGCTCCTCGGTCAGGAGTTTGTCAAGGTCGAGGGGTGCCGACAGCTCCACCTTGATGATCCATGCGGCTTCGGGGTCTTCGTTGATCAGACGGGGATTGTCGACAAGCTCCAGATTGGGCTGCACCACCGCGCCTGTCACTGGCGAGAACAAGTCGCTGGCGGCCTTGACGCTCTCTATCGCGCCGAACTCCTCTCCGAAAGCCACGTCGTCGCCCTCCTCGGGCATATCCACATAGACCACGTTGCCGAGCTGCGAGGCGGCGTAGGGGGTGATGCCCACATAGGCCATGTTGCCCTCGATGCGTGCATACTCGTGTGACGGAAGATAATATGTGTTGCTCATAACTGATTGGATTTAAGGTGTTTAATAGTGTTGATGGGCTTTATTTCTTGTATTTGGGTTGGTAGAATCTCTTTTTGATGACCACGGCGGGCACGGTCTTGCGGCGTATCTGCACCTGCAGCTGTGTGCCCACGGCGGCAAAGCGGCTGTCGACCATCGCCATGGCTATGGACTTGCCGAGGGATATTGAGCGGTAGCCGGTGGTGACGGTGCCGATTTCGTTGCCGTCAGGGTCGAGCACCTGATAGCCGTGGCGCGCTATGCCCGGGCCGAGCAGATCCAGCCCTACGAGCTTGCGCTGCAAGCCCTCGGCTTTCTGCTTCAGCAGGGCGTCGCGGCCTGTAAACGACGGTTTGTCAAACTTGACAAACATGCCCAGCCCGGCCTCGAGCGGAGTGGTCAGTTCGGTCAGCTCGTCGCCGTAGAGGGGCAGTCCGGCCTCGAAGCGCAAAGTGTCACGGCATCCGAGGCCGCAGGGGACGCAACGGTCCGACGCGGTCAGCTTGTCCCACATCGCGGCAATGAGCCGGGGCGATGCGTAGATTTCAAATCCGTCCTCGCCGGTGTAGCCTGTGCGGCTGACGAGTATTTTCTCGCCGTCATGCTCGCGGACGTCAAAGGTGTAAAATTCCAGACCGTCACAGCCGATGCCGAGCACGTCGGCCATGACCGATGCCGACAGCGGACCCTGCACGGCCAGCTGCGCCGCAGATTCGCACAGGTCGTCGATGGCCACGTCGCGGCCCTCGGCTCGGGCGCGTATCCAGGCTATGTCCTTGTCGATGTTTCCGGCATTGATGACGAGCAGGAATGTGTCAGAGGCGATTTTGTAGACGAGCAGGTCGTCGATGACACCGCCGTCGGGGAGCAGCATCATGCCGTAGAGAATCTTGCCGTCGGACATGCCACTGACATCGTTAGTGAAGATTTCGTTGACGAAGGCCTCGGCATCCGCGCCGCTGACCATCACCTCGCCCATGTGCGAGACGTCAAACACTCCGCATGACTGCCGCACGGCGTTATGCTCCTCCTCTATGCCGGCATACTGGATGGGCATGTGCCACCCGGCAAAGGGGCTCATCAGCGCACCCATCGCCTCGTGGCGGTCGTGGAGACATGTTTTCTTGAGGTTTTCCATAAGGTATCAGTTGAGATGTGGTAAAATCACGTTGCAGGGATATTCCGCCGGCAGCTCGCCGGGCATGCGGCCTTGCAGCTCCCGGGTCAGGAGCGCACTGAGGTCGTCGGTGGCCATCACATCGCCGGTGGCGGTGACTGACCGGATGCGGCCGTCGGCTCCGAGGGCCATGCTGACGTTGAGCCATCCCTGGCCGGGCAGATGGAAGCGGCTCACGGGGGCGAGGTGACGCCGCCCTT
Source organism: uncultured Bacteroidales bacterium (assembly GCA_900539915.1). Taxonomy (GTDB): domain Bacteria; phylum Bacteroidota; class Bacteroidia; order Bacteroidales; family Muribaculaceae; genus Amulumruptor. The sequence continues at coordinate 16,511 of UQDU01000035.1, forward strand.
CGAGCCATCCGGGGCGGTAGTATGACGCTTCGATGGCACGGACGGCGGCCTCATCGTCAGGGGTCAGACGGCGCACGTCATCGGCCAGACGCTGCTCGGCCACGCGGCGGAACTCTTCGGCCGGCATGTCAAGCCAGCGGTTCAGGCAGGTCACTCGCGACCTGACGGACTTCACGCCGTGAGATTCGAGTTTATGGGGCTGCGGTGTGAGGACCTTGGCCATGACTTCGGGATTGAAGTCGTAGAGGAGCGTGCCGTGGATGATGTGACGGCGGCGCCCTGTCAGATAGGAGTATCCGCTGACCTTGCAGCCGTCGACGGTCAGGTCGTTGCGACCCGACACACGGGCATCGACACCGAGAGAGCGGAGCAGCCCGGCGGTCTTGGATGTGAATCGGCCAAATGTGTCCTGAACGGTCTCCCCTGGCAGAGGAAACGCCATGTAGCTGAACATGATGTTGTCCATGTCGGCATACACCGCTCCGCCGCCGCTCTTGCGCCTGACGATGTCTATACCGTGGGCACGGCAATAAGCGGTGTCCACCTCGTCATGGAGCGACTGGTGACGCCCTATGATGACCGTGGGCTCCACGCGCCACGTCATGAAATAATCGCCGTCGGATGCCGCATCGGCAGCGGCCCACTCTTCCATGGCAAGGTAAAATGCCAGCGGTCGCGGACTCTCGTCATCAAGCCTCAGATGCGTTATCATGGTATATTAAGGCGTATAAGTGATTTAGGAGTGAATCAGTATAGCCAAAGATAGGGAAACTTTTCATAACTGCAAAAACTTTCGTATCTTCATGGCGTTAACTCCATATACATATCAATGCAATATCTTACAGCTATGAAAAAATTTGCCTCCATCGCCGCCGCGCTGACCGCCATAGTGGCCCTGACCTCATGTAACGAAGCCGCAAAACTCGCCGCCGACACCGAAGGCTCGTGGAGCGGAGCACCCGAACAGTTCACGGTCAATGACGCGGCTGTGGCCACCATGACACCCATCTACACTTTCGTGCTCGGCGACGGCGACAAGGAGGGCGGCACAGTGACCGTATCGGCCCTCATATCGGCCACGATGCCCTACACGCCTCAGGCTCCCGAGGTAGTGCTGCCGTTCTCCATCACGGCATCGGCCATAGGCACGATTGAAGGCACATGGAAAGCGATGGATGACGACGACATTGCCTTCAACTTCAATTTCGACTCGCTCAACGTCAACGTCAACCCCGACAACATCACCCTGAGCGACAACGCCCTGACCGACCAGACACAATCCAACTGGGAGCAGTTCAAGCCGGCCTACATCAAGACTCTTGAAGCCCGCTTCTCCGATGCGATGCGTCTGCGCTTCATGGCCATCCGCGGCCTCGAGGACATCAAAATCAAGGACGACATCATGGAGTACGAATTTAACAACGTCAAAATGTACATGCACCGCGACGGCAACCTCACCCCCATAAAATAACCGCCACCAACTTAAGGAACGCACCCTATCGCAGTATGGACATGCCACAATGCAATGTCACTGACTTAAGGAATGCACCCCTCGCAGTAGGGACATGCCATGGCATGTCTGCTGACGCAACACCCTCATTAGCATGACTTTAGGCGACATGCCATGGCATGTCCCTACTACATGAGGACGCCATTCAAGCGTCCACGATTAAGTTAGTGGCACTACTGCCATGGGGGCGGAGGGGTCAGGTGCGGCTGACGGCCATGGCGCGGATGGCGTTGAGGACGGCGAGGACCATCACGCCGACGTCGGCGAAGATGGCGAGCCACATGTTGACGATGCCGAAGACGCCGAGCACGAGGCATGCGCCCTTGATGCCGAGGGCCATGACGATGTTTTGCCAGACTATGCGGATGCACTTGCGCGAGATGCGTATGGCTTTGCCTATCTTGAGGGGGTTGTCGTCCATCAGCACCACGTCGGCGGCCTCTATGGCGGCATCGCTGCCCATGGCCCCCATGGCTATGCCTATGTCGGCGCGTGACAGCACCGGGGCATCGTTGATGCCGTCGCCCACAAACGCTACCTTGCCGCTGCCATCAGCAGCCGACGCCATCACCTCCTCGAGGCGCATCACCTTGTCGGCTGGCAGCAGCTGGCTGTAGACCCTGTCTATGCCGAGGCTGCGCCCCACTTGCTCCGCCACGGCCCGGGTGTCGCCGGTCAGCATCACAGTGCGGTCCACGCCCGAGCGGCGCAGGTCAGCGATGGCGGCCTTGGCATCAGGCTTCTCCACATCGCCCATGACTATGTGACCGCTGTAGCCGCCGTCAATGGCCAGGTGCACGATGGTACCGGCGGTGTGGCAGCGGCACGGAGCGAGTCCGAGCGACTCCATCAGACGGTCGTTGCCGGCGGCGACAGTGCGTCCGTCGATAGTCGCCGTGACGCCGTGGCCGCTGAGTTCGGTGATGCCGCCCATGCGTGAGAGGTCCACCTCACGTCCGTAGGCTTCGCGGAGCGACCGCCCCACGGGGTGGGTGGAGGCAGACTCGGCCATAGCCGCCGACTCGAGCAACGCCGCCGCATCGGCCTCGCTGAGGGAGCGGTCGTGCATGTCGTGGATGGCGTTGACCTCAAAAACGCCCCGGGTCAACGTGCCGGTCTTGTCAAACACCACTGTCTTCACCTTCGACAACGCCTCAAGGATATTCGCCCCCTTGACCAGAATGCCCTGACGGCTCGCGCCGCCGATGCCGGCAAAAAACGACAGGGGGATGCTCACCACCAGAGCGCACGGGCAGCTGATCACGAGAAATGTCAGGGCACGGTAGACCCACGGCTCAAACGCCGCGAATCCCAGAGGCGCACTCCCGGCAAGTATCATCACCAGCGGAGGGAGCACCGCCAGAGCCAGAGCGCCGTAACATACGGCAGGGGTGTAGACCCGTGCAAACCGGGCTATGAAATTTTCCGACCGTGACTTGCGCGACGCGGAGTCCTCCACGAGTTCAAGAATCTTCGACACCGTGGACTCGCCGAACGCCTTGGTGGTGCGGACGCGGAGCACACCTGACATATTGATGCTGCCGCTGATGACCTCATCGCCCTGCGCCACCTCCCGGGGCAATGACTCGCCGGTGAGCGCGGAAGTGTCGAGCGACGACTCTCCGCCGCTCACTATGCCGTCGATGGGTATCTTCTCGCCGGGCTGCACCACTATGATGTCGCCCACAGCCACATCGTCAGGGTCAACCCTCACCAACGCCCCGTCACGCTCCACATTGGCATAATCGGGGCGGATGTCCATCAGGGCGGCTATGCTGCGACGGCTGCGCCCTACGGCATATGACTGGAACAGTTCGCCGGTCTGGTAGAAAAGCATCACCGCTATCGCCTCCAGATAGTCGCCGCTGCGCTCGTAGATGGCGAGCGCGAAGGCCCCGACAGTAGCCACAGCCATCAGGAAATTCTCGTCAAACACACGTCCGTTGACTATGCCCGACCAGGCCTTGCGGAGTATGTCGTGGCCGATGACAAAATAGATGGCCAGATAGAGGGCGAGCCTCAGCCAGCCCGAAGTATCGAGAAACTGCACGCCCACAGCCATCACCACAGTGATGACGATGCGCACGAGCATATTGCGTTGCTTCCTGTTCATTGTCTTTATATTATATGAGTGAATTGACGACCGGTGCCGCCGCAACGAGGCATCACAGCAGACGGAAATCGGGCTCTATCTTCTTGGCCGTCTTTTTGACCGCCTCCATCACCGCGGCCTCGTCGGCCCCCTCGTCAAATGCAATCTTCATCTTCTGGGTCATAAAGGAAATCGAGGCATCCTCCACCCCTGCTATTTTCTTGACCGCCGCCTCTATGAGGTTGGCACAATTGGCGCAGTCCACTTCGATTCTGAAAGTCTTGCTCATGATTGTCTATGCTTTGTTTTGTGAGGTTATTGCTGTCGTTTCTTTTTTACGATGGCAAAGTTACCTCATCAACCCTGCAACCCGGTTGCATTTATTTTTTCACTAAATTTGCGATATGAAACAAGCAGCAGACATCCTCGCAGCAAAAAGCGTCAAGTCAACCCCCAACCGCCTCCTCGTGCTCCATGCGCTCCTGCGTGCCGGCCACCCCGTCAGCCTGACCGACCTCGAGACCGACCTCGAGACCATGGACCGCTCCAGCATATTCCGCGTCCTGACCCTCTTCGGCAGCCACGACATAGTCCACAGCATAGAGGACGGCAGCGGCTCGCTGAAATACGAAGTGTGTCACGGCGAACACAGTTGTACCGTCGACGACATGCACGTCCACTTCTACTGCGAATCATGCCAGCGCACCACCTGCTTCGAGGACATCCACATCCCTCAGGTCCCCCTCCCCCCCGGCTACCACCCACGCTCCGTCAACTACATGGTCAAAGGCCTCTGCCCCACCTGCTCCGCCAAAACTCGCTGACACTGACGTTTTCGCATGGCGTGGCCCACTGTGCCCGTTTATCTTTGACTGTATTACATCAACACACAAACAATCAAAGACTCATCCACTATGGCACGACCGGCAAAACCAGGCATCGACTACTTCCCCTTTGACACCGATTTCTTCTCCGACCTGCGCATACGCAAGCTCATCCGCTACCAGGGAGGCGAAGCCGTCACCGTCTATCTCATGCTGCTCTCCAACATCTACCGCAACGGCTACTACATCCGCTGGGACGAGAGCCTCCCGTTCATTTTATCCGAGCAGTCGGGCTACGAAGAAGACTACATAATCAAGGTCATCGGCTACTGCCTCGACATCGGCCTGCTCCACAAACCCCTCTACGACTCCGCCCGAGTGCTCACATCGCGTGCCATCCAGGAGCGTTACCACACAATATGCACCCAGTGCCACCGCACAAACACCATCTCTGACTATTCGCTCATTAAGTCGGAAGAAACCCCGGTTAAGTCGGAGGAAACCCCCATTAAGTCGGAAGAAACCCCGGTTAAGTCGGAAGAAACCCCCATTAAGTCGGAAGAAATACCACAAAGAAAAGAAAATAAAAATAAATCAAACAAAACATCATCTGACGATGATGTTGAAAGTAAAGCGCCGGACTCCACCACACCGACGACGGATTTTCTTAACAAGGGCTCTCTCAACGGCAGCTCCGCTGCCCCCTCCAATACGATAGACGCAACCCTCGCATGGGTGGGCGGCAACGCTGACAAGCTCGCACGCGAATGCAACACCCTCCCCGACACCGTGCTCCAATACGCCCGTCAGGTAGCCCGGAGCTGGCGCATGACAGGCGAGTGGGACCGCGCCAAGCCCAACACCCACATGGCCTCAGCCATCAAAGCCCGCATACGCAAACACCGCGACAACCCCTGTCTCTTATACACATCTGACGCTGCCGACGATAAGGCTC
>UQDU01000036.1 GCA_900539915.1 uncultured Bacteroidales bacterium
CGTTGTTGTAGAACGGCACGGCTTCTTTCATTGCCTTGCGCACTTCCTCTATATCGTGGAACTCTTTGCCCTTGAAAAGCTCGTTTTTCAGCGTGTTATTGACGCGCTCGGCCTCGGGATTATCCTTGGGATTACCTGATTCTGTCATACTGATACGCATTCTGTATTGATGCAATACCTCAATATAGTCCGCTGATGTGTATTGTGTCCCACGGTCGCTGTGATGAATTGTGGAGGACAGTTCCACTCCATAAGACAACAGTACGTCTATGGCCATATACAGTGCCTCCAGGGGATAAACCGTCTCCAATGTAGACCCGACACTGTGTCCCAGCAATATCTTGGTATATGAATCAAGGACAAGACTTGCGTAGCAGAAAGTTCGGTCACCGCTGATGGCATCTATCAAGGGAATATAGGTTATGTCGCTGACTATCACCTCTCCAATGCGTGTGGGAATCAACGACTTGATCAGATTGGGATATGTAGGGTTGCCATGGCTCGAATCGGTGGTGCGGGTGGTCCGCTTGCGTCGGCGCAGTTTGTAGCCGTATCGGTCGAATATCTCGCAGAAACGGTCTCGGCCTATCGCAGATTCGCTTCCGAACTCCTTCATATACATGATCCAGATTTTTAGTCCTCCGATGCCGGGGTCTTTTCTCCGGACTTCTCCTATATAGCGGACAGCCAGTTCCTCCATGACCATGCGTCGCATATGCACATCCGCATCGTGCTTGTAGTAAGCCTGTTTGCTCTTACCAAACAGCCCGCACAGCTCTGATACCGTATAGATATCGGAATGCCGTGCGTACAGGCGTCTCACTGTTTGGTACCAGCTTTTTTTCTCACGGGAATGTTGAACATCTCTTCGGCTACATCTATCATCGTGTCCAATGCCTCGGAGCGCATCTTCTCCTGACGGAGTTCCTTACGCAGGCGTGTGACCTCTGCCCGCAGCTTGTCATAATCTTCCTCGCTGGCATCCTTCTTCTTTTTTCTCATAGTCGGAATCTCTGGAAGTTCAGACGCAAAGTTACGTACAATATACTCCACTGTGCGTACTTGAACGCCATTTTCTTCCGCTATCTCGCCGTAACTGAGATCTGTCTCCGCATAAAGTCGTAGGACTTCATCGCGGATCGCTTGCCGTTTCTGTCTCGGCAGACTCTGAAATTTTATCATCTTTTTGACTCGTTAGGAGTCAACTTTTTTCAGGACGAGACACAAACGAGCTTAAGAATCCACATTTACGCAGAAAAAGCGTAAATTTGCATGCATATTATTACTAATCATTTATCTTCGCAACGAAGAGTATTAGCCATGTTTGAAGTAATCGAGAAAGAGCAATTCTCACCCAAAGTCAGCAAACTGATAGTCAATGCTCCCATGATAGCCCGTTCTCGTCGTGCGGGCCACTTCGTGATAGTCAGAGTAGGCAATGGCGGCGAGCGGATTCCACTCACCATCGCCGATGCCGACCCCGTGCAGGGCACCATCACCCTCGTAGTGCAGAATGTAGGTGTGTCTACTGAGAAAATCTGTGCGCTCAATGACGGTGATTCATTCACGGATGTAGTAGGCCCTCTGGGGCAGGCTACAACCATCCCCACCGGCAAAACAGTGGTATGCTGCGGCGGTGGCGTAGGCGTAGCCCCCCTGCTGCCCATCATCAAGGCGATGAAAGCGGCCGGCAACAAGGTCATATCGGTACTGGCCGCACGCACCAAGGAGCTGATTATACTTGAAAGCCCTGTGCGCGAGCACTCCGACGAGGTCATCATTATGACCGACGACGGCAGCTATGGCCGCAAAGGTCTCGTCACCGAGGGCGTCGAGGAGGTCATCAAGCGCGAGCAGGTCGACGAGGTAGTGACCATCGGCCCGGCCGTGATGATGAAATTCGTGGCGTTGCTGACCAAGAAATATGGCATCCCCACACAGTGCTCACTCAACACCATCATGGTCGACGGCACCGGCATGTGCGGAGCCTGTCGCGTGACTGTCGACGGCAAGACGAAATTCGTATGTATCGACGGTCCGGAATTCGATGCCCACAAGGTGGACTTCGACGAGATGATCATGCGTCTCAAATCCTATAACTAATCCTGTCATCACCGACTCCCCCACATCATAAATATACTATGGCTGAAACATCAAAACTGGCTCCGCGCGACGCTGCATGGCGTGAAGAATTGCGCAAAGCCATCAGTGCCAAGGAACGCGGCGACATACCCCGCGTGAAGATGCCCGAACTCGATCCGGCTTATCGTGTGACCTGCAACGACGAGGTCAACCAAGGGCTGACTTTCGAACAGGCCCAGCTCGAGGCCACCCGATGCCTCGACTGTCCGAAACCCACATGTATGGAAGGGTGCCCTGTCAGCATCGACATCCCCGGATTCGTCAAAAACATACAGCGCGGCGACATAGCCATGGCTGCCCGCGTACTCAAAGCCACCAGCGCCCTCCCTGCCGTCTGCGGCCGTGTGTGCCCCCAGGAGAAGCAGTGCGAATCACGCTGCATATACCACAAGATGAAGAAAGAGCCGGTGGCCATCGGCTATCTCGAACGCTTTGCATCTGACTATGCCAACGACCATGAGGACGATATGGCTGCCGACACTGCATCCGCTCCTAAGCGAGGCATCCGCGTGGCCGTAGTAGGCTCAGGACCTGCCGGACTGTCGTTTGCCGGCGACATGATCAAGCGCGGCTATGAGGTGACGGTATTCGAGGCTCTCCACGAAATCGGCGGTGTACTCAAATACGGCATCCCTGAGTTCCGACTCCCCAACAGCGTGGTCGAGAAGGAAATCAACAGTCTGCGTTCGCAGGGAGTGGAATTCGTCAAGGACTGCATCATCGGCAAGACACTCTCCATGGAGCAGCTTGAGGCCGACGGCTACAAAGCGGTGTTTGTGGCATCGGGTGCCGGTCTGCCTCGATTCATGGGCATCCCCGGTGAAAACCTCATCGGCATAATGTCAAGCAACGAGTATCTCACCCGTATCAATCTCATGGGCGCCGGTCAGCCCGGCTGCGACACCCCGGTACTGGAGGGAAAGAGCGTGGCCGTCATCGGCGGAGGCAACACCGCCATGGACTCTGTGCGCACGGCACGCCGCCACGGAGCCTCTCGCGCCATGATTATCTACCGCCGCAGCCTTGAGGAGATGCCGGCACGTGTGGAGGAGGTACACCACGCCCAGCAGGAAGGGGTGGAATTTATGACCCTCTACAACCCCATAGAATATATCGGCGACGACAAGGGACACGTCAAGAAGGTACGCCTGCAACACATGCAGCTCGGCGAGCCTGATGAATCAGGACGCCGCTCTCCTGTCCCTGTGCCCGGCGACATCCTCGAGGTTGATGTCGACGAGGTAATAGTCAGTGTGGGCGTATCTCCCAATCCCTTGATTCCCAACGCTGTCAGCGGACTTGACGTATCACGCCGCGGCACCATCGTGGTCAATGACGAGACCATGCAGTCAAGCATCCCCACACTCTATGCCGGTGGCGACATCGTGCGTGGCGGTGCCACCGTAATCCTCGCCATGGGCGACGGCCGACGCGCCGCCCTCGCCGCCCATAAAGCCCTCAGCGGAGAATAACCATCAGACAGATGCTGTTGCAAAACTTGCATTCAGCACCGCCAAATTGTAGGGATGCACCCTGGTGCATCCGCCGACACACTGAAAACCAGATTATGTTGTATATCGGATGCACCAGGGTGCATCCCTACAATTTGACAAGTTTGCAACAGTCTATATCTGACCCTTATAACATAATCTTAAATTCACAATACACATGAACTTAGTAGACCGATTTCTACACTATGTATCATTTGACACCCAGAGCGACGAGCTTACCAACATGTGGCCGTCAACTCCGGGCCAGATGATATTCGCCCGCGAGCTCGAGAAGGAACTGAGCCGGATGGGACTCGAGGACATCACTCTTGATGACAACGGATACCTGATGGCGACCCTCCCGGCCAATACCGACAGCAAGGACATACCCGTCATAGGTTTCATAGCCCACCTCGACACGTCGCCCGACATGAGCGGACGCCACGTGCATCCGCGCATCGTAAGCCACTATGACGGTGGCGACATCGTGCTCAACGACAAGGAAGACATCACTCTGAAGCCTTCGGAATTTCCCGAACTGCTCCACTATGTGGGTCAGGATCTCATAGTCACCGACGGCACCACCCTGCTCGGTGCTGACGACAAGGCCGGTATAGCAGAAATAGTATCTGCCATAGCCTATCTCCAGGACCACCCCGAAATCAAGCACGGAAAAATCCGCATAGCATTCAATCCCGATGAAGAGATAGGCCAGGGGGCACACAAGTTTGACGTTGACCTGTTTGGTGCCGACTGGGCATACACGATGGACGGAGGCGAAATAGGCGAACTGGAATTTGAGAATTTCAATGCTGCCGTGGCTAAGGTGACCTTTACCGGCCGCAACGTACACCCCGGATATGCGCGCCACAAGATGCTCAACTCCATGCGCGTGGCCAACCAGTTTGTCATCATGCTCCCTCGCTGGGAAACTCCAGAGCATACCGAGGGCTACGAGGGCTTCTATCACCTGACATCGATGGAGGGCAATGTTGAGAAGACGGTCCTCACCTATATAATACGTGACCATGACCGTGACCGCTTCGAACGCCGCAAAAAGGAGCTGGAGCACCTGACCCGCAAAATCAACAACGAGTTTCCCGGCTGTGCATCCATAGAAATCAAGGACCAGTACTACAACATGCGCGAGAAAATCGAGCCTGTCATGCACATCATCGACGTGGCTGTCCAGGCTATGAAAAACCTTGACATCACACCCCATGTCGTGCCCATCCGTGGCGGCACTGACGGCGCACAACTCTCGTTCAAAGGACTGCCCTGCCCCAACATATTTGCCGGAGGCCTCAACTTCCATGGCCGCTATGAGTTCGTGCCCATCCCGTCAATGGAGAAGGCGCGTGACGTAATCGTGGAGATAGCCCGGCTCGTGTCCGACGGTAAGTAAGAGAAAATACATACCTTGACCCATCAGCCCGACACTCCATCCAAGACACTAATCGTGGTCACCGGCCCGACTGCCTCGGGCAAGACCGCGCTTGCCATAGATATAGCCCGTGAGCTCGGCTGCGAGATAATCTCAGCCGACTCACGGCAAATCTATATGGGCATGCCCATAGGCACAGCCACTCCGACGGCTGACGAACTGGCCGCAGCGCCTCATCATTTCGTAGCCACGTTGCCGCTGGATGCTTATTACAGCGCGGCCGAATACGAGGCTGACGTCATGGCTCTGCTGCCAGAGCTGTGGCTGCGGAGTGATTACGTGGTGATGTGCGGAGGGTCGATGATGTATATTGATGCGGTGACTCGCGGCATCGACGACATCCCTACCATATCTGACGAGACACGCCGGAGGGTATTGGCCGAATATGACAGCCATGGACTGCCCCATATGGTCCGATGGCTCCGTGAACTTGACCCCGAAGGTGCGGAGACCGTAGACCTGCAAAATCCGCGCCGCGTCATCCATGCCATTGAAATAACTCTGCAAAGCGGCATCCCGGCATCACGTCTGCGCACAGGGCAGCCCAAGCATCGCCCGTGGCGCACTGTCACCATGGCGATAGATTATCCCAGGGACGAGCTGTTTGACCGCATAAACCGCCGCGTTGACCGCATGATAGCCGAGGGGATGGAGGCCGAAGCCGCCTCTCTCTACCCTCTACGCCATCTCAACTCGCTCAACACTGTGGGCTACAAGGAGTTATTTGCCATGATGGACGGCACGATGGACCGCGACACAGCCATAGCACGCATAGCCAAAAACACCCGTGTGTATGCAAAAAAACAGCTCACCTGGCTAAAACGCCGCCCCGAAGTCCACTATCTCACCCCTTCCATGCCGCTCCTCCAACAGGCCCTCAGGCTAATAAAACAGCACGACTAAAACGCAGGGATGCACTCTGGTGCATCCGCCCATACACGATTACCACACAACAATGACCGTCAAAGATATAGACATAGCCCAATTTGACTACGAACTACCCGACGAACGTATCGCCAAACACCCTCTGGCCCGGCGCGAGCAGTGTCTGCTGCTGATGCGTGACAGTGACGGCTCGCTGTCGACACATATTTTCGCCGAGCTCCCCTCTCTGCTGCCCGATGACGCGATGCTGGTTTACAATGCCACACGTGTCATAAATGCCCGTCTGCGCTTCCGCAAACAGTCCTCACCCAACGATGGCAACACGCAGGGAGCACTGATAGAGATATTCTGCCTTGAGCCTCACAGTCCGCGTGACTATGCAGTGAACTTCGCATCCACCGGCAGCTGCGAGTGGCTATGCCTCGTGGGCAATAGCAAAAAGTGGAAATCAGGGCCGCTGTCACTTCCGCTGGAGATTGACGGCCGACATGTCATACTCTGCGCCGAAAGGATAGACCGCGTGGGCAACTCGTCGGTAATCCGTTTCAGCTGGGATGACCCGGCGGCCACATTCGCCTCCATCATCAGCGCAGCCGGCGAGATACCCATCCCTCCGTATCTCAACCGTGGCACAGAGGAGAGCGACAGTTCGGACTACCAGACGGTCTACGGCCACATTGACGGCTCCGTGGCAGCCCCGACAGCCGGACTGCATTTCACCGACGAAGTGCTTGCAGGGATTGACCGCCGCGGCATACCACGCCATGAGGTCACACTGCATGTGGGAGCCGGGACATTCCAGCCGGTCAAGTCCGACACTATCGGCGAGCACCCGATGCACAATGAGTTTTTTGCAGTAGACCGCTCCGTCATTGAAGCCTTAGCACGCGGCGATAGCCGTGTGATAGCCGTAGGAACCACATCAGTGCGTACTCTTGAGAGCCTCTACCACCTCGGCTGCATGAAACATACGGGTGTCAGTGGCGACGAAGTACCGCAGTGGTACCCCTATGATCCCTCTCATCCACATCTCTCGGCCAAGGAATCCATGGAGGCTCTGCTTCGCCATCTTGATGCCACCGGGGAGACATCCATCGTGGCATCCACTCGCCTCATCATCGCCCCGGGATATACACCGGGCATCGTCAAGGGGATGGTTACCAATTTCCATCAGCCACGCTCCACCCTGCTGCTGCTCGTATCGGCATTCACCGATGGCGACTGGCGCAAGATGTATGACTACGCCCTCGCAGGCGACTACCGTTTCCTGTCCTACGGTGACGCTTGCCTGATTCTGTAAGACCTATAAACCTATGAACCTCTGCTACGTCTCCGACATCACCGCACCCGGGCTTGCCATGTTTGCAGGCCTGACCGACACCCAGCTGCGCAACCGTCTTCACCCCGAGGATGCCCTCATCATCGTTGAGAGCCCCAAAGTGATTCTCACCGCGCTCTCACGCGGCCTCGTCCCCGTGGCGCTACTCTGCGAGGAGAAGCATATCACAGGCGACGCAGCAGCGGTCATAGCGCAGTGCCCTGCCGACATGCCCATATATACAGGTAGCCGAGAAACCCTCCAGAACCTCACCGGCTACCGGCTGACACGCGGAGTGCTGTGTGCCATGCGCCGCCCATGCGAGCCTCCGGCACAAGCCGTCTGCCCCGTCTCGTCAGGACGCATAGCCGTCATCGACGGAGTGGTTGACACCACCAACATCGGAGCAATATTCCGCTCCGCAGCCGCCCTCGGCATGGATGCCGTATTGCTGACACGCTCATCGTGCGACCCCTACAACCGCCGCGCCATCCGCGTATCCATGGGCTCCGTTTTCCTGGTACCATGGGCCTGGATTGACGGCGACGTAAACGACACTCTACACACCCTCGGCTACAAAACAGTCTCAATGGCCCTGCGCAGCGACTCCGTCACCCTCGACGCAAAAGAACTGAAACAGCAGCCGCGCCTCGCCATCATCCTCGGCACCGAAGGCGACGGCCTCGCCGACCGCGTAATCGCCAACTCCGACTTCATAGCCAAAATCCCCATGTCCCACGGCGTAGACTCCCTCAACGTAGCCGCCGCCTCAGCCATCGCCTTCTACGAACTCACCCGCCCCTGACCCCATCTCAACCCCATAGGACATACCACGGCATCTCCATCCACCATACCCAATATCGCACCAGCCTATAAATCAGAAACATAAACCACGAAAAGCGAAAGTATTTCCGCTTTCTTTCGCTTTCTTTCGCTTTCTTTCGCTTTCTTTCGCTTTCTTTCGCTTTTACATATTTCACCATCCTCATATCCCATATATCCCGAAAAGTCCTAACTTTGCAATACAAACGCAATACGCGCTGGCCTTGACCCAAAATACGACACAATATTTTATTCACATATAAAGGAAACTCCACATAGCATTACTGGTCATTTCCCTGCTAAAATGGAGCTTTCTGTACGAAAACATGACTGAAACCCAATCTGACATCAAAGAATTTCACCTGTTCGCCGGAATAGGAGGAGGTATATATGGCGGTATGTTACTCGGACATAAATGCTGTGCAGGCGTTGAAATCAATGCTTTCTGCCAGACTGTCCTACATCAAAGACAAAAAGATGGATGGTTGGAAGAATTTCCGATCTATGACGATGTTACAAAATTAGATGGTTCCAAATTCATTGGCTCATTTGATGTTTTATGCGGAGGTTTCCCTTGTCAAGCATTCAGCACAGCTGCACACGGGAAAAATATAGCCGAAAAAAATCTTTGGGACTATATGCTTAAATTCATCAAAGAGTCGGATGCTCCTGTGGTTTTCGGTGAAAATGTAGTTTTAAAAGCTATTTCACATGCACGTGAGGATTTGGAAGCAATCGGATATAAAGTTTGCTATTGCCGCCTGTCATGCAGAGATTTAGGAGCTGACCACCAACGCAATAGATTTTGGGTAATGGCAGTAAAAGATGACGAAGTTTTTTCGCGGCTGTCTTCTCATATCTCATCGCTTCCTAAAATTAAAGCAAGTTGTTGGGCCGAACCTCCAGCAGAGACATATCCTGTAGATGTGCATCGCCGTAGGGAGCAGCTAAAAGGTATTGGCAATGCTCAATCTCCTTTAGTCGCAGCCGTAGCCTTTAGAATATTAGTCAAACGACATCTCGCTGCAGATTATAACTCGCTTGTTGTTTCCGAGAGCGAACTTTCCGCCGAATTTGTATCTGGGGAAACCTGGATAAGTCGTACATTTGGTGATATCGGAGGCCTACATACCCCTACAACTATGGCGAATTATGCTTGCGCTTCAATGATGAAACATAAATCATGCCAAAACTTCGTCAAAGTCTTCGGTACTCCACAGCCACTGAATGGAGAGTATCTAATGGGAATGCCAATAGGCATGACATCGCCTGAACATGTAAACAAAAAACACCTTGAAAAATGGATCAATCAGACATCGTATCATTAGCAGATGCCAAATACAAACCAGTAGATGGTGGAGCTACCTACTTAGGCACATATTCCTCAATATCATATAAGAACCTTCTCACTCAGCAGGTATCTAACCGGGCGAGCAAAAGTTGGGGAAAAGGTGAATACATAATAGTCGGTGCGGATGATAGCGATTGCTCAGAAGACGAGCTTCTTGCAAAATGGAAAGAATTATCAAGCTATGGCAACCAATATCTCATTTTGCAAGTCCCGGATACAGGATGGAAAGTTTTTAATGCAAAGGGAGAATATCTCGGTAATGAGGATTACATTGAACGTTGTTTCAATCTCCCACCCGTAATTAGTACAACAGATACGGTCAACGCCGACTATCTCCGGGCTATGCGGACAAAACCATTCCTCTTGCTGGCAGGTATATCCGGCACTGGCAAGAGCCGTATCGTCAAGCAGATGGCATTTGATTCTTGTCCTGATGGAAAACTTAGAGAGGACAAGACGTCACCCGGCAATTATTGCCTTATAGAGGTAAAACCTAACTGGCACGACTCAACAGAACTTCTCGGCTATGAGAGCAAAATCGGAGGTGAACATTATGTGCTTACTCCTTTCGTCAAATTCCTTGCGAAGGCTATGCTGCACCCCAATATACCATTCTTCGTATGTCTTGACGAAATGAATCTTGCCCCAGTCGAACAATATTTCGCTGAATTTCTAAGCGTACTTGAAAGTCGCACCAAACTTGATAACGGACACATCGTTTCCGAGCCGCTTATCAAGGCTGATATCTTCCATAAATATCCGGCACTTGCCAAAGACCTTTTCTCCCTTGAAGAAAAGTCGGATTATAATGGAAACGGCACGAGCGACCCCGCCGCACCTTACGGCAAGGAAGCTGAAGTCTACGAAACGCTCAAACGAGAGGGAGTGCGCATCCCCGAGAATGTCATTGTAATCGGCACGGTAAATATGGACGAGACAACACATCAATTTTCGCGCAAGGTAATCGACCGTGCAATGACCATAGAGATGAACCTGCCCGATGGCAATCCATTCATGGATTTCTACAATAATTCATCACAGCTCATATATCGCGAAAATCCTACTTCACCATCGTCCTACCTCTCTACCGAAGTAAAGGCTTCGGACGTGATAAAACTACTTGCTGCTGACAATGCCGAGAAAACCGAATGGCTGAAAGGTGAAGTAGCCAAGTTTCTCAACGACTTAAATGCTAATCTTGACGGCACTCCGTTTAAGGTGGCATACCGCGTCCAAAACGAGCTTCTACTCTATTTCTACCAATCATGGCTTGAAGACAAGTCAGCCAAATGGCGCGACATTCTCACCAGTTCCTGTGATCGAATTCTGATGATGAAAGTGCTCCCTCGCATAGAGGGAGATGAGGAACTGTTGGAGCAACCTCTTGAAAAACTACATCAGTTTTTTGAATACAACGACTACAAGGAATCAAAAAATAAAATTGTAGAGATGCAGTCTCGGCTTGAAAAGGCGCATTTCACATCATTCTGGCCGTAATCCTATCATCATCATGGATGTTTTCTCTTTCTTAAGCACTGATGGAAACGTTGCCATCAATGCCGGCACTGCTGCCGACATGGCTAACTGTTGGCATCGTTTCAGCAGCCGTGTAAGGGAGAAAGCAATGGTATATTGCGACTACCGTGCCACACTTACAGGTACATTGTCGCTCGCCTTACCTCCAGCCAATCCACTCTCGCCAGTCGGCGAACCCAATTGCACCGAGTGGAAGGATCTGCCACCAGTATTCTACGAAACAGCCACTTACAATATCGTCATACATCTGAAAGACGTAGCAACCAAGCCGCAGGTACTTCACAAGATGAAAGAGGTGACGGAACTGTTTACGGCTCTCCCGATAAATAAAGATAAGACCGAATGGCTGGTTTCAGCACCGCTGTCATTTGTCAACCAACCTGGCATATTCGAACTGAAATTCAAATATCAACCCATCGGCAGGCCAGAGCGGACTGATGCGTTCTCGTTTCGCGTAGTGTCACCCAAACTTGATACCAAGGACGATTACAACCATATACTCTCCGAAATCAACGCCCAGTACAACGAAATAATCTACCAGTATCTGACTTTAACGTTGCAGAACCTGCAACGCGGAGGCCGCTCGGACAATGATATAGTATGGCTGTCAATATTCCGCGAGATAGTCGCCGGCTATGTGAGAGCTGTAACTTACATAGTCAACCGCCCCCACCTGCGGCAGACACGCAGCGTGTATCACGACCGTGCCGACCGCATCAAGCGGTGGACGCCGCGCATGGAGGAACGCTACGCCGAAAGCGACGCGGAGCAGACGCTTGATCGCGCCTATTTCCGGCACGAAGAAATCATCCATACCCACAACACCAGGGAGAACCGATTTGTCAAGTTCACACTTGATCGCATTGGCAAACGCCTCGGCTCGATTGTCGACACAATCGCCGACAAGAGCGCAAAGGTAAAAGATGCCGACAAGGTGGCAGACACGGAGCTTGCGGAACTTAACAGCCATGTTGCATCGCTGCGCCGCCTTTCGCATTCATCCCTACTGCGCAACCTGCGTGGCGAGCCACTGCGATCAGAGAGTATGGTGCTTCAAAAACGCACTGGATACGCTCAGGTCTACCGCTATTGGCTGTTGCTCCAAAAAGGCATTGAGCTTTTTGAAGGGCCAAACGCTATCGGCGTTCGCCCCATCTGGGAACTATACGAACTTTGGTGTTTCCTCAAGATGCGCCAGATGGTAGCCGACATCCTCGGACTGCATTTTGAGAACCACAACGAGATATATGAGAATCCAATGCCGATGGTAAAACCCTTTGAGGACAACAACCAAGAGCATACCGTATATTATACCTGCAAAGACGGCAGCAAAGTGCGTCTGCACTATCAGCATACTTATAAACGAGACGGCAATAAGGCGCACACAGCCACAACCGAAAACCGTCCCGACATTGTGCTTACCGTAGTGCGTCCCGACGGCTTCGAACTGACATATCTCTTTGACGCAAAATATCGCCTGTATGATGACAATAAGCTCAACAAAGAAGACCGCGATGAACTTGCCGCTGCCAATCTCACTGGAGCCGACATGCCACCCTCCGATGCCATAAATCAGATGCACCGCTACCGTGATGCTATCTATTACGCCTCTGACAGACAGACCCATGCTGCCAAAGAAGTTATTGGCGGCTATATTCTTTTCCCTGGACGCGGCAATAACGAAAGCGTACGCCAGCGTTATTACTACAAAAGCATTGAGACGGTCAACATCGGGGCGTTCCCATTATTGCCCGATGCTTCCGATCCCACAAACGAGGGCACGTTGCTGTATGAATTTCTCACGAAAATTCTCACGATGCCCCACGCCATTGACCACATACGCGATGCCGTGCCGCAGAAAGGTTTGCAGTACCGCTCGGATTTTGCTCCTTCTGACGACGAACTTGTCCTCGTGGGCTATTACAAGACCGACCAATGGGAGCATATCGTCAACAACCACCTCTATTATGTTCCGGCAGCTCTCGGCAAAGGCTCGATAAACCTCGTATCTGGCTTTGAGAAAACAAAATACCTTCTTCTCCATCACGACAAAGACCGTCGTCTCGTCAGGCTCAAAGGCGACGGTCCGAAATTCTTCCCCAAACCTGCCCTTGAAGCCATCGGCTTCTCCCCCACCGGCGACTACTACCTCGCCTTCGAAATAGTGAACTTCAACCCAGTTCCAGGCATAGATCCCAACGCCTACGAACTCGAGCGCAAAGGCAGACAGACCACCACCCCATATTTCACCACATTTGACAAAATAAGACTCAACCAGCACAACGAATGAGCATGTGGAAATACATAGGCGAGTTTATGCTATTTCGGTGGCTGTTCGGCAATCGGGATACGGACAGGCAGCATGATGCCGGCAGCTCCAGCTCCGTGGATACTAACGACTTCTCGCCTTGGCGCAGCAACTACGATGACTATTCCGCCGATGACAGCTACTGCTCCTCGCTCGATAACTTTCACAACGAGCAGGACGACTACGACATGATGGACGATGACTGGTAGGGACATGCCATGGCATGTCTGCTGACGCAACACTCTCATTAGCATGACTTTAGGCGACATGCCATGGCATGTCCCTACTACATATGAACGCCATTCAAGCATTTACGCTTGCTTAATTAAACTATAAAATCCCTCAAAAAGACGTAATATTCGATAACTATATGATAATCAATTCCTGAATATTTTCGTATATATTCCACCTTGGAACAATATTACAAATTTCAATAAGTAGATTCTCAGATGTTTATAAACGTATTACGCCAAAAAATGTGATTTTATAGATTAAACAGCATTGCGGCATGTCCCTACAACATATGCCTACCCACCATATGTCACTCGCCATAGGGGGCGGCTGACTCGGCTGCCATGGGGAGCGGCTCGCTGGTGGGGGCGGTGTCGGTGTAGGCGGCGGCTTGCTGCTTCATCAGATAGGAATGGTTGATGAAGTATTCGATGGAGGCGAGAGTGCGGGCTCTGACTGCCGGCTTGAGCTGGCACTCCCATACCGTCAGTACGTTCCACCCCATAGCGCGGAGACGGTCTTTCTGGGCTTCGTCACGCTCCTTGTTGCGCCGTATCTTCGCCGTCCAGAAATCGGCATTGGACTTGGGCAGGTGCATGTGTTCCTCATGGCCATGCCAGAAACAGCCGTGTATGAATATGACGATTCCGTATTTACGCAACACTATATCGGGTGTCCCCGGCAGACGCTTGACATGCTTGCGGTAGCGGTAGCCACGCGACCACAGCCACCGCCTCACTATCATCTCCGGCTTGGTATCCTTGCCCTTGATGCGACTCATGCAGCGCGACCGCTGCTCCTTAGTCATCATATCAGCCATAACACTGTCGTCAGCATCCGTAACCGTCCCCACAAATATAACACATAACATCGAAAAAGAGCACACCCTCCCCACCCCATCCATCCCGAAATCATCCACACAATAGACGCCCGGCCCGACCAACCTATGCCCCAATAATAAACCGCATCAACCGAAGATTATCTTGATTTTCACGCAGTTATCCCATCCCGACAAGATGGAAACAATCCCATCTGTGTTTAGAAAGCAAAGTATGTTACCGGCATCACGGATGTCGGCGGCCAGTTTAAGATTGCCATTGTACTTGAGCGCATTACTTCCATATGCAAGCTTTATATATTCCGCAAATGAGTCGCACACTCCTATGCGTTTCTTCTGTAATGACTTCAAAATATGCTTATACCCCTCCTTGCATCGGCCGTCCTTTTATTTATGGAATTTGCTCCACTCATCATAGGTTTGCTATCTTGCATCTGTGAAACAGGGTTGTGCCAAGAAAACGTTTAACTTTACAAACAAGAAATTCTTAACAGCGGATGTAAAAGACGAGAGAGACAACCGCAAGGTCATCCCTCTCCAGATGTTTTCACAACGGAATAATCCTTATTGTGATTTGCTTTGATTTTGTTTCACAAAGATATATGAAAATGGCTGAAAATACAAATTTATTTATAATTTTGTGGAATTAATTCTCAAATCATACTTTTTGCTACAGCAGGATGCCAGTATGATAGCAATCATTTAATAGGGTAACCAATCAATCAGCATCCCCGTTTACTAATCTTATCAATCTTAGCCATGAAAGTTCTTGGACTTGACCTCGGGCCGACCTCTATCGGCTGGGCGATAATCGAAATAGATGACAAAGACAACCCTGTCTCAATCCTGGGCATGGGCAGCCGCATAATCCCGTACGGTGTTGACACTGCCTCTGACGACTTTTCCAGAGGGAAAGGCGAAAGCCCTTGTTCTGAACGAACCCGTTACCGCCAGATGAGACGCAACATCGACCGATTCCAGCTGCACCGTCAACAACTAAAAAGCCTATTGCTCGGATTAGGCATAATGAAGACTGACACCATCACTCCGGCCGCCAATCCATTGGACACATGGAAATTGAGAGCGGACGCCGCCACGCCCGGAATCAAACTTTCGTTGGAACAGCTTGCCTCCGTACTTCTCCACATCAATCACAGGCGAGGATACAAACACGCCAAATCAGATATTGGCGATTCCAAACAGACCGATTATGTCTCCAGGATAAATGACCGCTATGCAGGGATTAAGCAATCCGGGAAAACAGTCGGCCAGTATTTCTACGACAGGCTCAAGGAGTCCGAGGCCATCAATGACAACGGAAAGAAGTCATACACCTATCGTATCAAAGGAAAGGTCTGCCCTCGGAAGGCATACGAAGAGGAGACAGACAGAATCCTTGCGGTCCAGAGCGAATTTTACCCGGAGATACTTACAGAAGGCAATCGGCAGGCAATCAAGCAGACTATCTTCTATCAGAGACCGCTGAAATCCTGCAAGAATCTCGTATCTTTCTGCCAGTTTGAACGGCATGAATTTCTCAATAAATATGGAGAGAAGGTAGAAAACGGTCCAAAGGTAACTCCCAGGTCATCACCGCTGGCTCAAATCTGCCGCATATATGAGGCCATCAACAATATCAGGCTCGTCAATGCCCGGCGACAATGCCAGAAAACGGATTGCACGTCTTCCATTTTCAATGGTCCGGCCTCCACTACGAGAGAGGTCCGCAAACTGATGCCTGAATACCGTTTTAACGAAGAAGAATACGAACGTATTTTTGATTTTCTCAATACCCATGAGAAAATGACCGAGAAAGACCTGTTTAAATTGCTGGGTCTCGCTGCTGATGACGGATTCAAGTCCGACAAGGCCCTCGGCAAAGGGATACAGGGCAATACTACCCGCTGGCAGATTGCAAACGCCCTTGGCGACCACCCCGACAAGGAGAAACTGCTGCGTTTTGAAATCGTTGAAGAGCATCCGGCGTCCGGTCCGGACATTGCGGCCTCCACCGGCGAAGGTCTTCCACGCATCTATCCACAGTATATACACCAGCCGCTCTATATGCTGTGGCATACGCTCTATTCTATCAAAGACAAGGAGGAGCTGTTCAAGGTGCTTTCGGCGAAATTCGGGATTAACGACACTCCGACCCTCAACCGACTATACGCTCTTGATTTCGTCCAAGCCGGCTATGCCAACAAATCTGCAAAATTTATACGCAAACTGCTGCCGCTGCTCAAACGTGGCATGATGTATAGCAAAGCCTGCGCCATGGCCGGCGTGAACCACAGCAACAGCATGACTCGGGCCGAAAACGAAGAACGGGAGCTGCATCCAAAGCTTGCCCAGCTGCGCAAAGGGGAACTCAGACAGCCCGTAGTGGAAAAAATCCTCAACCAGACCATCAATGTGGTCAATGCTATCATTGATGAGTTCGGAGTAATTGACGAAGTCCGCATCGAACTCGCCAGGGAACTAAAAAAGGACAAAGAGGGGCGTGAAAAAATGGCCCGAGACATCGCCAGGAATGAACGAGAAAACAGGGCTCTGGCAGATGAAATAAGCGGTCTGGAAATACAGCCCTCACGTCGGCGCATCCAGAAAATGAAAATGCTCAAAGAGACCGGCAATCGATGCATGTATTGCGGCAAACCCGTGACACCGTATCAGTTTATCGAAGGCCATGGTTATGACATAGAGCATATAATCCCACGTTCCAGGCTGTTTGATGACAGTTTCGCAAATAAAGTCTGCGCATGCAGGGAGTGCAATGCTGCCAAAGGGGCTCACACAGCCTTTGACTTCATGAAATCAAGAAGCGAGCAGGATCTCAATTCGTATCTTGACCGCGTGGATGAATTGTACAGGGCCAATAAAATATCCAGGACCAAACGTGACCGGCTGCTGATGTCTGCATCCGACATACCCGACGATTTCATCCAGAGAGATTTGCGTGAGACCCAATACATAACCCGGAAGTCTATGGAGATACTTTCAGCAGCCATACGCAATGTCCATGCTTCATCTGGAATGGTAACGGACTTTTTCAGGCATGCCTGGGGATATGACACCATACTCCACGACATCAATCTCCCACGATATGAGGCTGCAGGTCTGACTGAGAATGTGGAATACCAGTCCCACGGACAAAAACACATGGCACACAGAATCAGAGGCTGGTCAAAACGAAAGGACCACAGGCATCATGCACTTGACGCTTTGGTCGTGGCTCTGACCCGTCAGGGATATATACAGCGTCTTAACACCCTTAATGCTCTATCTGACAAAAGTGACGACGGTGAAAAATGGAGCAGCCTTGACAGATGGGCTGCGGAAAGGCCGCATATCGGGCGTCAGAAAGTGATAGAGGCATTGGAGAAGGTGGCCGTCTCGTATAAACCGGGCAAAAAGCTCACTACTCCAGGCAAACGATATGTCCGCAAGGATGGGAGACGGACATGTGTCCAGACGGGTGTGACAATACCACGAGCTCCTTTACACAAGGAGACCGTTTACGGCCGAATAAAAATTGATGACGGAGAAAAGGACTTGAAACACGCGCTCCAGAACATCAACCTTATAAAGGACGACGGCATCCGTCAGCAGCTTGCTATGCGGCTGCAAGAAAATGACGGGAACATCCCCTTGACCATAAAGGCTTTGAAGAAAAACAATCTGGAAGTCGGTGGCCGTTCAGTGGAAAACGTAAGATGTTATCGCGAAGAGATAGTCGTCCGATACCCTCTTGAATCCATCCGATATAAAGACCTGCGCTACATTGTGGACCCACATATCCGTGAGATTGTGCAGACCCGGTTCACCGAAGTCGGAAATGCAGATAAAGACTTTGTAAAAAGCCTCACCGAACGTCCGCTGTACTCCGACAAGAACTGCCGACATCAAATCAGGGCCATCCGGCTAATCTCAGGCTTAAACCCGTCGACGCTTGCCGGCGTGCGCAGAGACCAATCAGGCGATACAATCGGATATGCCCAGACGCGCAACAACCACCATCTGGCTTTATACAGGAATCCCGACGGCAGTATTGTGGAATCTGTGGTCAGCTTCTGGGACTGCATCAAACGAAAACAGGCCGGACTACCGCCGATAATCAAGAATCCCGCCGAAGCCTGGGACACAGTCATTGCCAACAGTGAATCTGCCCGTTTCGCAGGTATTGCAGACACATTACCTCCTGATGGCAGTGAATTTATCATGTCACTCCAACGCAACGAAATGGTCGTGCTCGGCATGTCGGACGATGAATGGAACGACGCTGTGGCTTCCAATGATTTCCGCACCATCAACCGCCATCTTTACCGGGTTTGGAAGCTAAGTTCTGGAAAGTACTGTTTTAAATTCCACACCAACACCTCTGCGGCCATCGAGGACGGGGACAGGGAAATCAGGCAATTCTATGTGACATCACTGTCTTCTTTAAGGGCACTACATCCTCGGAAAATCACAATATCCATACTCGGCAATCCTGACAGTCTCTCCGATGATAAAGAAAGTCCTATGCTTTAGCAATCGCGCCTATCTGTCGTGCCGTCAGCGGCAGCTCATTATCAAGGCTACCGACCGGATGACCGGTGAACCATGCGAATACTCGCGCCCCGTCGAAGACATAGGAGCAGTGGTTATCGAGAGCGGACAAGTCACACTGTCATCACATCTTATTTCTGCTTTGCTTGAAAACAAAGCGGCTCTTATCATATGCGATGAAAAGCATATGCCATCTGGATTGATGCTGCCTCTTGAAGGGAATACGCTGCAATCAGAAAGATTCGAGGCCCAGATTTCGGCATCTTTGCCGCTCAAAAAACAGCTGTGGCAGCAGACCGTCAGCATGAAAATCAAGAATCAGGGCGCCGTGCTTAAAAGAGCCAACAGCATGGAGATAGGCAACATGCTTGCATGGGCCTCACAAGTCAGGAGCGGAGACCCCGACAATCTTGAAGGCCGAGCCGCTGCCTACTATTGGAAAAACCTGTTTGGAGAGGACTACGGTTTTGTCCGCGGACATGAAGGAGACGGTCCTAACGTACTGCTTGACTATGGATACGCCATACTCAGAGCCATCATTGCCCGGAGTCTTGTGGCCAGCGGACTGATGCCGACACTCGGCATCCATCATTCCAACAGGTACAATGCCTATTGCCTCGCCGATGACATGATGGAACCCTACAGACCGTCTGTTGACCTTATGGTATTAGACATCATGCGAAAGCATCAATTGCCTCCCGAAATTTCAAATGAAACCAAAAGGCATCTCTTGAGCATTCCTGTCATAGATGTCAGGATGGGGAAACTATCGCGCCCGCTGATGGTAGCAGCCTCCATGACCACAGCTTCCCTGGCAAAATGCTATCTTGGCACCACAAGAAAACTCCTGTATCCGGAAATAGAGACATAGACCGCATTTACCATGCTGACAGACTTAATATCATATCGTCGTATAAGCTCATACCAACTCATGTGGATACTTGTTATGTTCGATTTGCCCAACGAGACAAAACGGCAACGTAAACGTTACTCGGAATTTCGAAAGTTCCTGATTCAGGATGGCTTCACCATGTTTCAGTTTTCGATATATGTGCGCAACTGCGCCTCCAGAGAAAACACTAAAGTCCACATTGACAGGATAAGGAAACTCCTGCCCGATGAAGGGAAAGTATGCATCATCACGATAACTGAACGACAGTTTAATGATATCCTGCTGTTTGAAGGCTTGAAGAAAACTCCGCCTATGCCAGAGGCAGTTCAGCTCGAGTTATTTTAATAAAGAGACCTCCTCGCATACGCAGAGCATCCTTATCCTCTGATTTAAAACAAGGACATCTTAAACGATTTTAATGCATTCTTTTCGCAGATAGACGTTTTCTCAAGTCACCGGACATAGACATATCATCAGAATACCAAAACAAGCAAACAAGAAAAGTCAGAGATAAAATTTCTCCGACTTTTTTACTTTATATCCTTCAATACAAGCACCTATATATCAGAATATTACCAAAATCAAGGTGTGATTTATCACACAAATATAATAAAATCAAAGCAAATCACAACAAGACGCTTTGCATTTACATAAGCAGTTATGGTGTGATTTATCACACAAATATAATAAAATCAAAGCAAATCACAACTTGATATTGTTGCAAAAAAAACTGACAATGGGTGTGATTTATCACACAAATATAATAAAATCAAAGCAAATCACAACGAGTTCATATAGTGTTTCACGTGGAGGTATTGGTGTGATTTATCACACAAATATAATAAAATCAAAGCAAATCACAACCAAGATGAATGCAACTCAGCAGAAACTTGAGGTGTGATTTATCACACAAATATAATAAAATCAAAGCAAATCACAACTGGCTATACTCCTCGCTATGCCGAGTATAGGGTGTGATTTATCACACAAATATAATAAAATCAAAGCAAATCACAACATATGTGCAAGCTGAGGAGTAGGTAACTGAGGTGTGATTTATCACACAAATATAATAAAATCAAAGCAAATCACAACATCATTGATGCAACTCCGCTGTCAATGCCGGGTGTGATTTATCACACAAATATAATAAAATCAAAGCAAATCACAACTGATACTGAAATGTCGTCTCTTCGTCAAAGGTGTGATTTATCACACAAATATAATAAAATCAAAGCAAATCACAACTGCCGGACTCCCGGAGATTGCAACAAATTCGGTGTGATTTATCACACAAATATAATAAAATCAAAGCAAATCACAACGAAGCATTGCAAGGGTGAAACAGTGCTGCCGGTGTGATTTATCACACAAATATAATAAAATCAGAGCAAATCACAACGGGCTGATGTAACAACTATTTTTCAAAATTTAATCGTACATTTGTGATATTATGGGACATTTAGTTGACAAAGAAATTCCACAGCCATTTATGTGCGAGGATTGTAAGCACTATTTAGGCTAATTTCATTGCAGGGCTTTTGATAATCTTGTAGCAGTAAAAAATGCGCCCATTGGCGAAGAACATACTGAGGTTGTGCCTGGCCAAAAAGGAACTTATGTATTTGAGACCGATAAACCACGGCAGTACATACGAGCTTATGTGGCTGAAGGGGAGATTGACGCAACGCTTCATATTGAGCACGGACTATTGCCCCAATCGCAGCCGAAATCGGTCACGTTTTTCATTATTAAAATACTAAGCCCAAGCTTCTGCAAAAATTCCTTTTTACTGGATATGATTTCTCATTCCTATTCTTCTTGTATCATAAGCATAGTATGATAATTTTTCAGTTATATATTCTTCTCCTTTAGATTTAGCTGAATATTTTGAAGAAATTCGGAATCATGTATGATTTACCACACAAATATAGTAAAATCCCAGCAATGGAGAGCCGACATCATTTTTGAATTCTACCCCGAACTCAAG
>UQDU01000037.1 GCA_900539915.1 uncultured Bacteroidales bacterium
CACTTTTCTACCGTTTAGAGTGTATAATACTGATAATCAACTAATAATACATTCTCTTACTGTACTAATCTAAAATCTGTAGCCATCGGCACTGGATTACAGACTATAGGGTATGGAGCTTTTTTTTCTCCAGGATTAACCACTGTAATCTATGGAGCTATTGATTGCAACAATAGAGAGTATTACCCTGGCGTTCAATGTGAAATTTTCCCCCCAAGTGTCACATCTCTTACAATCAAAGAAGGCGTAAAGACGATACCGTCAAGAATGT
The DNA here is from genome assembly GCA_900539915.1 of uncultured Bacteroidales bacterium. Classification (GTDB taxonomy): domain Bacteria; phylum Bacteroidota; class Bacteroidia; order Bacteroidales; family Muribaculaceae; genus Amulumruptor. The sequence goes on from UQDU01000037.1 coordinate 272, forward strand.
TTGCCTACTTAGAAGAACTTGAGGAAGTGCATTTGCCAGAGTCATTAATTAGCATTGGGGAAGAAGCTTTTACCAATTGTTCTGGATTAAAATCTGTAAACTTCCCTCGGAATTTAGAAAGTGTGGACAACTATGCTTTTAGTATGTGTGAGAACCTTGAGACAGTGTATTATGATGCCATTGACTGTAAAACGTCTCTTGGGATAGCAATAGCTCCTGTCGTTAATTTGTTTATTGGAGATGAAGTCAGAAACTTGCCAGACCGTTGTTTTGCTTCTTGGAATAAAATTACGCAAGTAGTCCTTCCATCATCTCTTGAAACTATAGGTGCTGAAGCGTTTGCATCATGTACTGCTCTTGAATCTGTTACGTTTGGAGAAAACATTAAAAATATAGGGGAACTTGCTTTTTCTAATTGTAGCAGTCTCTCTGATGTGGACTTGAACATGACCAAGTTAACCGAGATAGGAGGACATGCATTTCAATGGTGCGAGTCGATCACCACTTTTTCCGTGCCTGAGTTAGTCAATGCTATAGGAGAAACGTTTTTGTACGGATGTAAAAATATTGTCACATTTAATTATAATGCCATTGATTGTGAGGATTATAACATGTATGCACTTTTGGGATGTAGTGTCTCTAAAGTGAATATAGGGGATAAGGTCAGGGTTATTCCGTCGCACATGTTTTGGGACTCTCATTCTCTTGAATCCCTTGTTGTACCATCGTCAGTAGAAAGCATAGGACAAGATGCTTTTAGAAATTGTGGTCTAAATGAAGTCCGTATAGGTGATTCTGTCAAGGAAATCCAAGTGGGAGCTTTTGCTGGCAACGAGGATTTGAAATCGGTAGTATGTGATGCCGTTATACCGCCTAAATGTGCATTAGGAGCATTTGATGTGACATATAACGATGATTATGAGGGCTATTGCATTGACATAAACCTTACAGTGCCTGATGCCTCGGCTGAAAAATACCGGGAGGCAAGTGTATGGAAATACTTTAGGACCATCAATGATGTGGAGTCATCAATATCTGATGTGACAGCTGATGCATCTCTTTCGAATCTTGATGGCGAACAATCCATTTCTGTCTATGACTTGATGGGTAAACTGGTTTATAAGGGTATTGTGAGGCTTATGCCGTCACTGCCGCATGGAACATATGTGGTAAATACATCGAGCAGAACATCAAAGATGTTTATCTGAACTATAGCCAAAGTAACCAATTTATATAATCTAACTTAACCAATATCTAATTATGAAAATTTTCAATTGTAAAGTTTTAGCTATCATGTGTTGTGCCATGGGGCTGTGTCTGACTTCGTGTGGCGATGACAATGATGAGCCTGCTGCAGGGTCGATAAATCCGGCTCCTGTACCTGGTGGTGCTGTGTCAGTCAATCCTTCGGATGTGTTTGCCTCAGGTATGCCATCAAAAGTCGGCAGTATGTCGGTGGTTTGCGGGTCTGACGGTCTTGTGCAGTCGATAAATGATGAGGATGTCACGGTCACGTTCTCATATCCCGGAGTGAGTCGTGCCGATTCCTATGATGTGGTTATGAATGTCAATGATGGCGGAGAGACAGGTGCCGATATCTTCAGCATGCTGCTTAATGAGGCTGGTTTCGTCCGGTATTGTCATCAGTTCAAAGGTGACGGTACGGTAGATGAATGGTGGTTTGACTACAATGCCTCTGGTCAGCTCGTCAAGATGAAACGCACCGAGGGTGATAATGAGGTCACGGATATAGTCTATGACGGTGGTAACATCGTCAAGGTGACCATGCATTCTGACGACCCTGATGTCGGTGGCGCGCATCTTATAGGCTATGGAGTTGCACCTATCAACAATAAGGGATGCCTGATGCTCTTTGATGAGACCTTCGGCATTGACATGGACGAGATGGAATATGCCTATTTCGCAGGTCTGCTTGGAAAAGCTACAGCCAACCTGCCGGTCTCGCGTCTTGAGGATGACGGCGACAGCCATACCTATGAGTGGACTCTCAATGATGCTGGCATGCCTGTCAAACTCGTCAGCACCGACACTTGTGACGGCTACACTGAGGAGCAGACTCTGACATTTGAGTGGTAAGCTCATTTGCGGTATTGATATACCATGTAGGGACATGCCACGGCACAATGTCACTAACTTAAGCTTAAATGTCTTCTCAAAGGCAAGACCTCCAGCGGAGGTCAACATATTAGGCCATGGTCATACAAGCTGTTTAGGCTGGTATGACCATGGTAGCATCATCCCCTCTTGATCAATGCCTCCATAGGAGGCACACATACACCTGATGCGGAGGCTGAAAAGAGGTGGCTGTTCATTAACATGGGTCATACAAGCCTAAACAGCTTGTATGACCCATGCCTGATATATCAGACCCATACTGGGTCTTTGAGGCGCTTAAGCTAGTGACATTGTGCCGAAGGCATGTCCCTACAAAGTTATTGGGGGTGGATTAGAGGGTGATGAGTTCGTCGGGGAGGAAGTCGCGGGGGGCTTTTTTGCCGATGACGGTGTCCCAGAGCATCGGGGAGATGCCGTTGCCGGGACGCTTGACGGTGAGGTTTTCTTCGGTGAAGATGTCGCCCTTGCTGATGGGGCATGCTGCGATGATGCTTTTGCGTGCCACCTCTATGTTGGGACGCTCGGCCTCTGCCACGACCTTCTCGCCGGAACCGAGGGCTTTCTCGATGTTGCGTATGGCGGTCACCATGGCTTTCAGTTCCGTCGGCTCCAAAGATGCACGGTGGTCAGGCCCGGGAAGCGTCTTGTCAAGGGTGAAGTGCTTCTCTATGACTTTGGCTCCCATGGCCGTAGCCGCTACAGGGACTTCGATGCCGCATGTGTGGTCGCTGTAGCCCACCGCGCCGCATCCTATTTGTTTGAGCGTGTCCATGGCACGTAGGTTGACGGCTTCCATGGGCGTAGGATATTGGGTGGTGCAATGCAGCAATATGACGTCACGGCGCGGTATGCCCCCCTCCTCGAGCACTGCCACAGCAGCCTCTACCTCGTCAAGAGTAGACATGCCTGTCGACAGTATCACGCGGCCTCCTTTGGATGCGATTTTGCGTAGATAGGGGAGGTTGGTGATTTCTCCCGACGGTATTTTCCAGTAGTCCATGCCGAGCGAGGCGAGGCAGTCGATAGACACGAGGTCAAAAGGGGTCGACATGAATCCTATGCCTACTTCGTCACAGAGCTGTCGCAACCCGGCGTAGTCGCTGAGAGGCAGATGTATGGCGCGGCACATATCAAGCTGGCTCTGCTCGCCTCCTGTGGTCTCTTTCTGGTATTCGGCTTTGGGGGCTATGGTGGAGATGACCAGCTCGGGCACGGCGGTCTGGAATTTCACATAGTCGGCACCGGCCTCTTTGGCCGCGTAAACCATCTTGCGTGCCAGGTCGAGATTGCCGTTGTGGTTGACTCCGGCCTCTGCTATTATTATGACGTGGTCTGTATCCTCAGTCGTTTTCATCTTTTACTAAAATTCCGTTTCTGAATGTGACTTCCTGCATGTAGCGTGTGATTTCCACGCCGCTGTCCCATGTGGCGCGTGACGGCTTCTGATTCGAGGCTTCCTGCAATATCATCTTGGGTATGTCGGCACCGGCGTGCACGGCACATACGGCACCGCCGCCTAACCGGGGGTTGATTTCCATCAGCATCAGCCGTCCGTCACGCTTGTCACGGATAATCTGTATGGTGACGGCTCCTCTCAGCCCGAGAGCCTTCAAGGTCTTAGCGGCCAGATTCTCGGCATCAGGGTCGTGGAATGTCACCGTGCGTGAAGCCTCTCCGCCTATTACTTCAAGCCGACGGCGTGTCACGGCTGCCAGCATCTCGCTGTCAATGGTTGACACATAGCAGTCCACTGATATTTCCTCGCGGTCGTCTATCCTTTCCTGTATGAGATAGCGGTCAACCGGCATAGGCAGCTGTGCCAGGTCTTCAGGATTGTCAATCATCTCTATGCCCTTTGATGCCGAGCCGTTGCGCGGTTTGGCTATCAGAGGCATCGTTATGTCGCCGCCATGGTAGGTGGCCGGGACAGGCAGGGCGGCGGATTCAAAGACAGATGCACTGACACACTTGTCAAACATGGCTTCTGCACTGCCCCTGTCGCCGACAGGTACAAAGACAGAGCCGGGGAAGCGGTCACGGTAGGCAGCCGCGACTCCCACGGCAGGGTCGACAAACGGGATGATGACATTGATGCCGTATCGCATCACTGTCTGATGCAGATGGTCGAGTATGTCAGGGTCGCAAAACCGCTTGCCTGTTATTACCGTGGCGCACTCGGCTATAGGCACGGTCTCTGACAGCTCGTAGCTGTAGATATGCGCGTCGGAGCCGAGCTGACGGGCTGCGCGTAGAAACATGTGCGCCATGGAGACACGTTTCGCGCCTCCGAGCATCAGTATGCGGAATCCGTCAGACATTGTATATATTGCTTTTGTACTTGGCAAGGTTGGCCGGGTTGACAAACCACCGGATGGTCTTCCTCAGACCCTCCTCAAGCGTATGGGCAGGTCGCCAGTCGGTGAGCGATGTGATGAGAGTGTTGTCGCCGCAGAGACGGAACACTTCGCTCTTTGATGGTCTGAGCCGCTGCGGATCGGTGACGAAAGTGACATCGGCATCCATCAGGCGCGCTATGGTCTCTAAGGTCTCCTTCATGGATACCTCGGTGCCTGTGGCTATGTTTATCTCCTTCCCTTCGATACCGGGGGCTTCGGCGAGGGCTATGAATCCGGCTGCTGTGTCGGCCACGTAATTGAAGTCCCTGGTAGGGGTAAGGTCGCCCACTTTTATCTCACGGGCGCCGTTGGCTATCTGGGTGATGATGGTGGGGATTATGGCGCGTGCGCTCTGGCGCGGACCGTAGGTGTTGAACGGTCGGGCTATCACTACTGGCAGGTCAAAAGCATTGTAGAAGCTCTTGGCCAGCGCATCGGCTCCGATTTTGGTGGCTGAGTAGGGCGATTGGGGCTGCCGGGGATGCCGCTCGTCTATGGGGACGTACTGTGCCGTGCCATACACCTCGCTTGTCGATGTCACCACGATGCGGTCTGCTCCTTCGTCACGTGCAGCCTGAAGCATGTTGAGAGTGCCCTTGATGTTGGTGTCTACGTAGCTGTCAGGTGCCACATAGCTGTAGGGGATCGCTATCAGTGCGGCGAGATGAAACACCGTGCCGGTGCCTCGGGTGATGTGCCGGCAGAAATCCGGGTCTCTGACATCGCCGCAAACCACTTCCAGGCGGTCATCGTGTATGTCCTCGAGCCACCCCCATGAGTTAAACGAGTTGTATTGGGCGAGAGCCCTTACCCGTAGCCCCTTGTCAAGGAGAGCCTGTACGAGATGTGAGCCGATGAAACCGTCGGCACCGGTCACGAGCACCGGCTTGTTTGCGTCTATCATAGTGTATGTCGTTTATAATGCAAAATTACCAAATTATTTTCAAACCATCGGAATTGTGGTACCTTGGGTATAGGCGGTATTCAGGCGTGGACTGGTTCGGCTCCGATACCGGGGAGGTCGGGACGGAGGGTGACTTTTCCGTTGACTATTTTCATGCCTGAGAAGCAGTCATTGGCTATGAGCAGGTTGCCGTCAAGGTCGGCCCAGTCGGCCATGGGGGCAAGCTGTGAGGCTGCAGATATGGCGCACGATGTCTCGGTCATGCAACCGAGCATCACCTTCATGCCCATGCCTCGGGCGAGCACAGCCATCTTGTAGGCGTCATGCAGCCCTCCGCATTTCATCAGCTTGATATTGATGGCATCGTACACACCGTGGCACTTCGGCACGTCCGCGAGTCCCTGCATGAATTCATCGGCCACGAGCGGCAGCGGAGACCGTTCGCGCAGCCATGCTGTCTCGTCTATCATCTGTTTGGGCATCGGTTGCTCTACAAACAGGCACCCCTGCTCTTTGAGCCAGTGGCACATGTCGAGGGCTTTGTGCTTGTCGTCCCATCCCTGGTTGACGTCCACGCATATCGGTCTGTCGGTCATCTGGCGTATAACCTCTATGGTCTCGCGGTCGCGGTTAAGTCCCATCTTGACCTTGAGCACCTTGTATGGCTCAGTCTCATTGACCTTGACACGCACTATTTCGGGTGTGTCGATGCCTATGGTATATGACGTGCATGGAGCCAGCGACGGGTTCAGTCCCCATATGCGGTGCCACGGTTTGCCCATGATTTTTCCGAGCAGGTCATGTATGGCGATGTCCACTGATGCCTTGGCCGCATTGTTGCCCGGAGCGACGCTGTCCATATATTCATGTATCTCGTCTATGCGGAAAGGGTCGTCAAACTGGCTCAGGTCAAGCTTTGACAGAAATCCGGTCACGCTCTCCACGCTTTCGCCGAGATAGGGAGGCATCGAAGCCTCTCCGTAGCCTGTGATGCCGTCGACGGTCAGCGAGGTCAATACGTCAGGGGTGGTGGTGCGTGAGTATTTGGCGAGGTTAAACGAATGCTTTAGCTTCAGTTCATAGGGCTTGAATGACAGTTGCAGCCCTTTGCCTGATAGTTTGGGCTGCGGAGGTCTGTCGTCAGCCCATAGCCGTGATGGGATGCTCAGTGCCATACCGGCAAGAGCCATATTGCGCAAAAAATGTCGACGGTCCATTGGATATATGTGTGGTAATAGTATTTGCTGGTGTTGGTTTTGATGCGTGAACTTTACTCACGAATTTACGAAAAATGAATGTGAAAATTGTAGTCAGGTATGCGGAGAGGATGTTAAAAAGGCTATTTAATACTAATTAACTGTTGAATACATATTTTTATGGTACTGTTACTTCGTTGTGGCATAGTAGTTTAAGTGACAGAGCTGTTAATGTGGCTTAAAAAGGTTGTTATTAAACATATTAAAAAGCTTGACAAGGCATCTTAAAGGGTGTACCTTTGCATCACAAACCTAAAACAATCTTTTTTACCTTAGAAATTGTACCTATTGGAAACCTATAAAAAGAGGCTGCGTGATGCAGCCTCTTTTTATTTGGCCGTATATGTCAATACCCGGAGCCACCAAGACGTTGCAAAAAAAGCGCAGCGTATGCGCCGATGGACGCATACGCTGCGGTAGGTGTTATTCGGTGTCGCCTCAGGGGATGAGGTTGTAGCGACGGAATACTTTCTGGATTTTTTCGAGGGCGGTCTGCACCTGCTCCTTAGTGTGGGTGCCCATGAGACTGAAGCGTATGAGCGTGTCGTGGGGAGCTACGGCAGGGGACACAACCGGATTGACAAATACGCCTTCGTCAAAGAGGTCGCGAGTGATGGTAAATGTCAGGTTGTTGTCGCGGATGTAGAGGGGGATGATAGGGGTTGAGGTGTTGCCTATCTCGCATCCCATGTTGCGGAATCCTTCAAGCGCGAAATTGGTGTTTTCCCAAAGCTGCTCCTGACGCTCGGGCTCGGTCTCCATGATTTCAAGGGCTTTGAGCGCTGCTGCGGTGGAGGCAGGGGTGATGCTGGCTGTGAAGATGTAGCTGCGTGAGTGGTGGCGCAGGAAGTTGGTGATTTCCTTGTCGGTGGCGATGAACCCGCCCAGCGAGGCAAATGACTTGGAGAATGTGCCCATGATGAGGTCTACATCGTCGTTTACTCCGAAGTGGTGGCAAACGCCGCGTCCGCCCTTACCGAACACTCCGATGCCGTGGGCCTCATCGACCATGACGCTGGCGTCGTATTTCTTGGCGAGGCGCACGATTTCGGGGACATTGGCCACGTCGCCCTCCATGGAGAATACACCGTCGGTGACGATGAGCTTCACCTTGTCGGGGTCGCATTTCTGGAGCTGCTTTTCAAGCGACTCCATGTCGTTATGCTTGTACTTGAGTGACTGGCTGAATGAAAGACGGCGGCCTTCGATTATCGATGCATGGTCCTGTTCGTCCCAGAGGATGTAGTCCTCTCGGCCTGTGAGCGCGGATACGACTCCGAGGTTCACACCGAAACCGGTGCTGTATATCATTACGTCCTCTTTGCCGATGTATTCGGCGATACGGGCTTCGAGTTTCTTGTGGAGGTCAAGTGTGCCGTTGAGAAACGGTGAGCCGGCACATCCTGTGCCGTATTTCTTAGTAGCCTCTATTGCGGCTTCCTTGATACGGGGGTCATTGACCAGGCCTGTATAGCAGTTGGACCCGAACATCAGCACCTTGCGGCCGTTGATTATGACTTCGGGGTCCTGCTCACTTGAAATGGCACGGAAATAAGGGTAAATGCCTGCTGCCTTAGCTTCTTGTGGGGCTGTGTAGCGTGCAAGCTTAGCCTGTAGTAGCTTCATATGGGGATGAATTGTAATTAGGCTGCAAATTTACAGAAAATTTCTCATTTATTGTCGTGTTGGACTTGATTTTTAATGAATTGTTTTGCGATTTTATAATTTATAATAAGGAGTCTGAAGTGCGGTCTGTAGACACAGGTATGATTGCGGAATTTGAGTGATATTTTTTTCATAAAAAGTTTGCATGTTTGTTGAGTTATTGATTACTTTGCGTCAAATATCGTTGACGAGATGCTTGTAGGGCGGTTTTTTGCTTTGGCTTGCATCCGTAAGACGACAGACGAAACAAACATAAACAACAACTATAATTATATCTAATTAAGCAATGATTTTTACTTTCCGCATAGTCTCTGATGAGGTGGATAATTTCAAGCGTGAAATCAAGATTGATGCTGACAACACTTTCCTTGATCTCCGAAATGCCATCTGCGATAGTGTCGGCTACGATAAGAATCAGATGAGCTCGTTTTTCCTCTGTGAGGACGGATGGGAAAAAGGCAAGGAGATAACGCTGGAGGATATGGGCTCTGACAGCTCCGAGGAGGTCTACATCATGGACGAGTGCCCCCTGAGTGATTTCATAGAGGATGAAGGACAGAGACTGATATTTGTATTCGACTATATGACTGACCGCTCGTTCTTCATGGAGATGAAGAAAAGCGAGCCGGGCAAGCATCTCAGCGAGGCATATTGCTCCATCTCGATGGGCAAGGCTCCGGCACAGTTTGTTGACCTCGATGAGTTTGATGCCAAGTCAGATGCCAAGGCTGCTGCTAAAGCTGCACAGATAGCCGATGATGACATGGATGCTGACTTCTATGGCTCGGAGGATTATAATGATGACGAGTTTTCTCTTGAAAATTTCGACGAGATGAGTCTTGACGAATAATCCCGTAGTAACAAAAAAAAATATATACAGCGGCGGCCATTGACCCTTGATGGGTACGATGGCCGCCGCTGATTTTATGATGTGTGTTATGGGGTGTGGGTCACGACTTGCGGGCGCGTGTCTTGCGTTCCTCGTTGTAGTGTTCGATGTCTTTGCGTGCCGAGGCGAGTTCCTTGTTGAGGGTCTCGATTTCGCGGCTCTGGTTGCGTATGGTAGTCAGCAGGGCGTTGAGCTCTTCGTTCTCGATGGAGAGGGGATACTGCTCCTCCACACGCACTATGAAATCGGCCAGGACGTTCATATAGTTGGTGAAGGCCTGGAATGGGGATTCATAGGGGCTGAACAGTGAATGTATGGAGCCGTCGGCGCGGTGTTTGGTCGACATGTAGAAGAGGTGGTCGCTCGCCTGGAGATACATCCAGTCTTGCTTGAGGCGTCGGTCGTCACAGAGCCTCACTCGCTCGGCCACACTGTACAGCTTGCCGAAGGCTTCTTTCTGGAGGTCGTTGCCGAGCCATGCCGATGTGTCGCGTGCCTCGTCGGCCCATGAAATGGGGTGTATCACCTCTAACGATGCCACCGCAGGGATGGTGTCAACGGCTTCGGAGGGGGTGATGAAACCTATCCCGGCATCACGCGCAAATCGTGGCAGAGCCTCCATGAAGTTGAATATGCCGCTTTCGGCCGGTTGTGTCTCGCCGAGGGTCTCCATATTCATGAATATGTTGAATATCTGCTCCTCGGCCGGTGTGGCTGCAATCTGGCCTATGTACTGGTCGGCGGTGATAGGGTCTGATGAGAAGTGATAGTTGATACGGTCAGTCAGCGAGTCGTTCTTAAGCAGCAGCTTCAGCTCGGGGGCATCGGAGGCTGAATAGATGTAATTGGGTGATTTCCATCCGAGGATGTGCTTCGCCCCTTCGGTGATGACACCCTTGTAGCCCATGGCGAGTATCTGGGGCGCGAATTCGTCACAGTAGATAAGCTCGGTGTTGCGGAGCACACGGGGCTGCTGCCCGAATAGCTGCTGTATCTTGTCGTCATGCTCCTTGCACTGGAGTGCAAACTCCTCAGGGGCGGCAAGCGAGGCGAGAGAGTGTGAATAGGTCTCGCCGAGTATCTCCACGCATCCGGTGGCGACGAGCGCCTGCAGGCGGTCGATAAATTCGGGGACACTCTGCTCGAGCTGTTCCAATGCTATGCCGGTGATGGAAATGGCGCATTTGAACGCACCGCCTGAGTCTTTGATCATGCGGAGCAACGTGTCGGCGGCCGGGATGTAGCTGCGGTGGGCGATGCGCGTGATGATATCCTCATTGGTGAAGTCGTCGTAGTAGTAATGGTCGTTGCCGATGTCAAAAAAGCGGTATCTTTTCAGGCGGAACGGCTGGTGTATCTGGAAATAGAAACAGATGGATTTCATGGTTGGTATGGGTGTATGTGTGTATGGTTTCGCGTGGATTGTCTTGAATTTGCTTATATGTCAGTAGCCAAGCACTTTATGGTATATGTCTATGACTTTCTGACCGGCCTTGTCCCATGTGATGGCGTTGACTTCGGCGAGTCCGTCGTTTTTGAGCTGCTTGTGGAGCGACGGATATGCCACGATGGCGTTGATGGCATCGGCCATGGCGTCAATGTCCCAGTAGTCTGTCTTGATGACGTTGGTCAGGATTTCGGCGCAGCCGCTCTGCTTGCTTATTATGGAGGGGACCCCCATCTGCATGGCCTCAAGCGGCGATATGCCGAACGGTTCGGATACTGACGGCATCACGTAGACATCGCTCGCCGACAGCATCTCGTAGACCTGTCGGCCCTTCTGGAAGCCGGGGAAATGGAATCGGTCGGCTATGCCGCGCTTGGCTGCGAGTGCTATCATCTCGTCCATCTTGTCGCCGCTGCCGGCCATTACGAAGCGCACATTGTGGTTGTTTTTGAGCACTTTGGCTGCCGCTTCTACGAAATATTCCGGGCCCTTCTGCATCGTGATTCGGCCGAGGAAGGTGACTACCTTCTCCTTGGGCCTGGGGGCTTTGATGCTGAGAACATCGGGGTCGAGGGGCGTCACGGCATTGTGCACGGTGGTGACCTTGGCCCGGTCTATGCCGTATTTGTTGATTACGGTGTCGCGTGTCAGGTTGCTGACTGTGATGATATGGTCGGCGTTGAGCATGCCGTCACGCTCTATGTTGAACACCGTGGGGTTGACATTGCCTCGCGAGCGGTCAAAGTCTGTGGCGTGTACGTGGATGACGAGCGGCTTGCCTGTGACCTGCTTGGCGTGAATGCCGGCCGGATATGTCAGCCAGTCGTGGCTGTGAATGATGTCAAAGTCGAGCGTCCGCGCTATCACACCGGCGGTTATGGAGTAGTTGTTGATTTCGTCAATCAGATTGTCGGGGTAGCGCCCTGAGAACTCTATGCAGCCGAGGTCGTTTGTGCGCATGTAATTGAAGTCGGCGTATATGTGGTCGCGCAGACGGAAATACAGCTCCGGCGACATCACGCGCCCGATACGCTGCTCTACATAATCGCGGCTGACATCCCTCCATGCTATCGGCACCTGGGATGCGCCTATGATATTGGCAAAATGCTTGTCTTCGTCGCCAAACGGCTTGGGAATCACAAATGTGATGTCCATGTCGCCGCACTGCCACATGCCTCGTGTCAGGCCGTAGCTGGCTGTGCCGAGACCGCCGAGGATATGAGGGGGAAATTCCCAACCGAACATTAGTGCTTTCATGTCTGTATTTTGGGTGTTATGCGGATGGGCTACTTATGTGTTGATTCAAACTTGCGCAATGTGGTCAGCGCACGGAGCACTTCGGCCACATTGACGGCATGGCTGACGGCTCCGTGTCCGTTGAAGGGGGGATTGCCGTCGTAGAGCTGCGACAGCGAGCCGATGCAGCCCTGTGACATTTCTTCCTCGAAGCCTATGAGCATGCGGTCTATGTAACCGACGCCGCTCATGCCGAATACTTTGAGATACGCCGAGGCATAGAAGCCCATCAGCCACGGACGTGCAGGACCGTTGTGGTGAGCCTTGGCTCGCTCCTCGGGGGTGCCTACGTATAGCGGACGGTAATTGCCGCTCTTGGGTGAAAGTGTGCGCAGTCCCTTGGGGGTGAGAAGCTCGCGTGTGACCACGTCAAGCACTCCCTTGCGCTGGCGGCGGTCAAGGGGCGTATGGCGCAGTCCTATCGCGATGGCCATGTTGGGCCGTACCTCGGGGTTAGGTCCGCTACGCTCTACATAGTCCCACAGGTATCCGGCTTCGTTAAGGAACATGGAGATAAATGCCGGGGCAAACGATGCGGACACGCCTGACCAATTCTCTCGGCGGTCATCAAAGGCGGAATCTCCATCAAACAGCTCTACGGCAAACTGCAATGCGTCATACCACAAGGCATTCAGTTCCACCAGATAGCCGGTGCGCGGTATCAACGGCACTGTGCTGCCGGGCATGGTCGCAGCCATCCACGAGGCGGCGGTGCGGTGTCCGGCGGTCTCTATCAGTCCGCGGTCATCGACATGCAGATTGGGGTGCTTGTCGGCGAGGATGTCATCTATGACTCTTGACACGAAGTCGCCATAGTTGGCCCGTGTCTGCTCCATGCCGTAGCGTGCGGCATATTCCTGCACTGCCCACAGTGCCCAGAGAGGTATGTCGGGGGCATCGAGGTTCTGGATGACGGTGTCGGTCATCCCTTTGTCAAGAAATTTCAGCAGGGCGGCCGATGCCGTGGCAAATATCTGTTCGAAATCCTTGGGATGGTCTATGCAGAGTGTGGAGCCCGGCAATGCCATGAATATGTCACGAGCCCTTATGCCGCCCCACGGATAGGCCGAGAGGATGTACATGGCTTTCTTGCCGTCATGGTCGGCGCGCAGATAAAACTGCTTGGCTGCATTCTTGAGGCAATTGAAGAAACTCGTGCGGCAGGTGCGGCTGCCGATTTCCGATTCATACATCTCTTCAAGCTTCTCGGGTGCCACCTCCGAGGTGCCGGCTGAGAATATCACTGATTCTCCCGGACGTATGGGCAGTTCGATGTAGCCCGGAGTCCACAGGTCTTCGCAGCGTCCTTCGTATCGCTCTACATCTTTGATGTATTCGAAGTTTTTATACCAGTCGGCCCTGGGTATGAATTCGGAGGATGCGGATGTCTGCATATAGAGGTGCGGGTAGCCCTCATAGAGGCAGCAGTCTATGCCGCCGGGGACATGGCGTACCTCAGTGTTGATATGGTCATTGGCTATACATATGTCATCGGCTTTGCGGAAAGCCAGCATCGGACGCAGACGCAGCGTGGTGGGGGAGTGGGCTTCCAGCAACGTATAGCGTATGAGTATGCGGTTTTCGTTGGATATGAATATCTTCTCTTTGGTAAGTATCACGCCGCCCACGCGGTAGGTGGTACGGGGGACTCTCTCGCAGTCAAACTCGCGGATGTATTTGTGACCGTTGGGAGCATACACTCCTCCCTGGTAACGGTGCAGTGCCAGATTAAACATCGCGCCATGCTGGATGACTGTCTCGTCAAGCGATGAGAGCATCACATGAGGCTCGCCTCCGGCCGCTGGCAGAGGTATGACGAGCAGCCCGTGCTGACGGCGTGTGTTGCAGTCGGTCAGCGAGGTGCAGTGATAAGCTCCGCTCTGATTGGTGCGCAACATCTCCATGCGTAGCGACTGGTCGAGATTAATCAGCAAATTTTTGTCAAATTTGAGATAACTCATTGTTTTTCAGGTATTTTAAAAATATTAGATTAATGTCTAAAATGAATCATGCTTTAAGTCCGGTGCATATATCAGACTTAACACCCAAATATAGCAAATCGCGCTGTCATCCACAACAAATCCCGTCAATAAAATCTCTGAAACACCCTCTAACTTTGCTCCATTGGATTTGCGGCGGCTTGTCAATATGGCATAGCTTAGGCTGTCGGCTTTGCGTGGTGACAGTTGGACTGTCACGCAGAGCTGATGCTCTGGTCCGCGTCAGAGGTTGCCGAGGAGCGAAGGGAGCATGTCGGGGAGGATGCGGCGGTAACCTTCGGGGACAGATGGCATGTCAACTTGCGAGCTGTCCCATTGTGCCCGACCTGTTTTCCACGATACGGATATTTTGACAGAGCGTTTGCCCGGGACATTGATGGCCATCTTTCCGGCTACGGGCCCTGCCGGGGTCTGCGATTCAAGTCCTTCATAGCTTATGGCGGCTTTGGGTCTGCCGGATGTGGATACGACCAGCTCTTTTAGCAGATTGAATGTGTCGAATACAAACGAATAGTCCCAGCAGCTGTCAAATGGGGGAGGTGTCACCGACCATGTGTCGGCTGTGAGTTTGCCAAGGGTGAGGTCGCTGGATGCTGTAAATCCGTCTCTGCCGGCCACAAAGGGGCGACCTAACAGTATGTCCTGGAGATTGTTGACTGTGAAATCGAATCCGTCAAGCAGGCCGCTGACCGATTCGGTCAGGTACATCTTGTGGTATTTGTCTATGACTGTGATCGAATCGTCTGTGACTGTCAGGGTTCCTACCTCTACCAGTCCCATGAAGCGCAGCGACATGGTGATGCCCCGGTTACGCTGCATCACCACAGTGCCGCCGAGCGATGCCTTGACCGGGCTTTCAAGTTTGAGGTTCATCGGCATTTTTACCGATTTCCATGAGTGCATCGATGATGCCACTTCGTTGAGACGGGATGAAAGCCCTGATGTGGTCACCTGTCCGTCAGACCCTACGGGTTTGGCTGTCTGCTGCGATGACTTACAGCCTGAAAGCAGCAATGTCAGCACCATCACTGACATTGCGTATAGCTTATATCTGCTCATGTTCAATCAAAGAATATGGTCTTGTTTTTGACTTTGCGCTTGATTGACGCATTGTCTTTGTCAAGTTTCAACGCCTCTCGCCAGTATTCGAGGGCTTTGTCGCGGTCACCGTTCATAAAATAGATGTCGCCGGCATGGTCGTATTCTTCGGCGGTCATATCCGCCGGCTCGGTAAGCGACAATGCTTTGTCTATGATTTCCTTGGCTTCGGGATAACGTTTCAGTTTGAACAGCACCCAGGCATAGGTGTCAAGCGAGGTAGGTTCGTCGGGGCGTCCCTCCACGGCTTTCTTGACCATGGTCAGAGCTTCGTCAAGGTCACGGTCCTCGCATGCGAGATAATAGGCGCAATTGTTGAGGGCAGTCCAGTTCTGAGGGTACAGTTCTATGGCTTTGCGGTAGTATCCGAAGGCTTTGGCTTTGTCGCCTGAGGCATATTCGATGTCTCCTTTCGCACCGGTTATGGCCGACAGGGTAGCCAGATCGGTGGAGTCGGTAAGTTCTTCTGACTTGTTGAGCATCTGGAGCGCATCGTTGTAACGCTGCTCCTGCTGGTAAGCTGCCGACAGCATCAGGGGAAATTGGCTGTTGGAGGGGTAGTAATGCATGGCCCGGAGGGCGTTGGTTTCTACCCCCTGGGGGTCGTTGGCTTGCATGTTGAGGGATATGAGGGCTGTCCATTGCTCCTCATCGGCCGGATCCAGCTCGAGGCTGCGTGCGAGCATGTCGGCGGCTGCTTTGTAGTCGGCCATCGACAGCAGATAGCTTGCATAGAATTTGTAGGCATCCGGTTCGTGTGGGTGCTCGTCAAGCACTATCTTAAACAGATTGTCAATCTCGGCCTGTCGCTGTGCGAGCCTGTTGACGGCTATTGTATCTGCCGGGACGCTGTCGACCAACACCGAGTCGGCGAGAATGTCGCCGCTCTGGCTGTTTTCTACTACTGATTTCAGTATCTGTAGCTTGGTGTCAAGATCAAGCGATGTCTTCTTCAGGGCGTTGACAATCTCGCGTTTGTACGCTTCTGTGTCTCCTTGGCTGTTGTAGAAGTTGGCCAACGAATAGAAGGCATATCCGTCGGTGGAATCCACCTCACAGGCGTTGCGGTAAAATTCCAGTGCTCCCTCTTTGTCTCCGAGTGCTGTGTGCACGTCACCGGCATAAGAGGAAATCTGGGCCGAATGAGGGAACGCGGTCAGGAGCGATTGCAGTTCGTCGTAGATGTGTGCAGTGTCATTGCGTGTCAGGTAGTAGCGTATCTTGGTATTTGACACCTGCAGGTCTTTGCCGTCCATGACTTCCAGGGAGTCATACAGGGCTATGGCCTTGGCGTTGAGGAGTGTGTCGCGGCTGTTAAGGAGAGCTTCGGCATAACGGTAGGCTACCTCGGTTCGCTCTGGGTATATGACATGCAGCTGACGCCACACTTCGAGTGCTTCCTCGGGGCGTCCGAGCATCTCGCTTACACGGCCGTAGGTCACGCTGCTGTAGAAATCTTCAGGGTGGGCGTGGAAATATCCCTGCATGCGGTCATATCCTCGCGCTATGGCTGCCGAGTCCTTGCCGCTGACCATTATCTGATAGAAACCGTAGCTGAAATCCAGCATCTTGTCGTCGGGATTCTCACGCAACGCGCTCTTGAGCAGGTCGAAATATGCGTCGTTGGCATCGAGTGCCTTCTGATGGCCGGCTTCAAGGAATATATAGTCAGCCTTGCGGCGTGATGCCTCGTCGTCCCACTTGGCCGGTTTTGAGCCGGCGATAGCAGGAAGCACCACTATGAGTGTCACAGCCAGAGCAAGGGGCCATAATAGTTGTGTATGTCTTGCCACGTTTATAGCGTTATCGTTGATTTGATTATGAATTGCTCTCCGGGGGTCAGCCTATGCCTGTATGGCCGAAACCGCCGTCGCCACGTTTGGTCCTGTCAAGTTCATCTACAGGTTCCCACTCCACGTGGCTGTATTGGGTGATTACCATCTGGGCTATGCGTTCGCCGTCATTGACGGTAAATGGCTTGTCGGAAAGATTTATCATTATCACACCTATTTCTCCGCGATAATCGGCGTCTACGGTGCCTGGGGTGTTGACAAGCGATATGCCGTGCTTGAGGGCGAGTCCGCTACGCGGTCTTATCTGACACTCATGCCCCTGCGGAAGCTGTATCCTGAGGCCTGTAGGTATCAGGGCGCGCTGGAGTGGCTGTAGCACCACGGGTTCCTCAAGGCATGCATGAATATCCATTCCTGCCGATGAGGGTGTCTCATAAGCAGGAAGTTCGTGACCTGAACGGTTAATTATTTTAACTTTTATTCTTTCCATCAGATTAATAGTTGAACGTGTCATGGAGTAAACCAAACACACATTATACGTAATACAACAGCTAAAGTAGTGAAAAAGTGGCAGAAAACAGACCCGGCCTATCTTAAAAAAGATTATATGCAGGTAAAAACTGCCATACTATCGCTCAAAACATCAGCATAAGCATTGAAAAGCATGGGGTAAAAGGCGTGAAAACTTTGTATTTTTTATTGTAACTGCCATATTTATGTCTATATTTTTAATCTGTATGATGTAATTTAATGCTTTGATTATTTGTTATTTAAATAAGTATCAAGTATAATTTTATCTATATTTCGTCTATATTTGATTGTGCGCTGCATGTCTGCTTTGTAACTTTGCATCGTCAAAACAACGACACACAGTCTCATCTATAAAAACTGATGTTTTTAGGTTAATGCAAGAAATAAGAATTGGTAAGAAAGATGTGTTTTTAGATAAAAACTCTTAGTCGTTACACATACGACACAATAAGGAGCGACATTGTGAAATGTCGCTCCTTATTGTATTTTGTTAACGTGGGTGTGCTTTGTTTTTGCCCGTGTGGGGTCGGAACTTTGTGCATACCGTAGGACATCCCTTCGGAGTCAGTCCAATCGAGTATTTTCAAATCAAATCCTATACAGTTATGAATACCATCTTCATTTTTGCATTAAGCCTGTTGCTGGCTGTAGCCGGCCTCATCATCTCTCTGCGCATAGTTCAATGGTTTGTCACAGCTATATGCGGCATGCTGTCGGCGGCTATAGACTTTTTTCGTGAAATCAAGGACGCGACAGAAGCTGTGAGCAAGCGTCTATGGTATCTGGCACGTTTTATATGCAAGTTTTCGGCAATGGTGCGTCTGCGGTTGCGAGCAAGGGTACACGGTATGTTGTGCGTCCTCAGCCCGAGAATCTGCAATGCGCTCACCAAGATTTCATGGATGCTGTCACGCGCAAGCTATAATGTGTACCTGAAATACCGCCAACACAACCATATGGTCATTCCCGGCACAATGTCTGCCGACTGCCGCATAATCCCCTGATAATTAATGGATGCTTGATGTCTCTACTGCTGCTTGTCAGCGGTCTGTGTGGGTTCCGCTATAGACCTGCATGATGTCACGGGCCACGGCATCGGCGGTGTTGGGGCCGATGACTCTGGTGGCGGCGGCTTTGACTTCAGGGAGGGCGTTGGCTACGGCTACGCTTTCGTCGGCCACGGCCATCATGGGCAGGTCGTTGAGGTTGTCTCCGTAGACTATCAGGCGGTCGGCTCCGGTCTGGGATTTGAGAGCCTGGACTGCGGATGCCTTGCTG
Organism: uncultured Bacteroidales bacterium; assembly: GCA_900539915.1. Lineage (GTDB taxonomy): Bacteria > Bacteroidota > Bacteroidia > Bacteroidales > Muribaculaceae > Amulumruptor. The sequence goes on from UQDU01000037.1 coordinate 18,961, forward strand.
ACTCCGGGGGCAAACAGCTCGAGGATGCCTGTGTCTTCGCCGAAGATGTCTGTGAAGGCTGAGACAGAGCATATGCGGAGTGCGCGGATTTTGTCGGCGGCGGCAAATATCCTCTCCCGTGGGCCCATGGCGAAGAGCAGCATGGTGTGTCCGCCTTCGGGCATTGGCCGGTCTATATGAAATTCTTTCAGGCCGCTAACACGCCTTTCGTCCATGAATCTGATGTCATTGTCGCTTAACGGCGAGTTGCGGAACACATGTAGCAGCGGATCACCGTCAAAAAACGTATAGACAAACGGCTCTATCCCTTCGCTGCGCATGACTGCGAGCAGCTGGTGGTCGGCATCGCCGTCAAATGGATGGGTGTTGACATAGGAGCGGTTGTTGCGGTCCCACATCGCTGCGCCTGTCATCACTATGGCCGGCAGAGAGGTATATGTGTCCTCGAGAAGCGGCTCTACGGTGGCCGGAGTACGGGCGGTGGCTACTGTGATAAGTGCTCCTTGGCGTGAGAGGTCGCTGATGATTTTTGCCGAGGTGGGGCTGACCTTGCTGTGCTCGTTGAGCAGGGTACCGTCCATGTCGGTTACGAAAAGATGTTTCATGCGTCAGGGTTTGCTGGTGTGGATGTGAGGGGCAGCTCGATGGTGAATGTGGTGCCGATGCCGGGTTGAGAGTCGCTGACATAGATACGTCCGCCGTGATACTGCGTTATGATGCGTCGGGCCAGAGTCAGTCCGAGGCCCCATCCGCGTTTTTTTGTGGAGTAGCCGGGTTTGAATATGTCGCTGCGCTGCTTGCGCGTCATCCCCTTGCCTGTGTCGCTCACGGTGATGACGGCCTTGTCATACGTGGATTTGACTTCTACGGTGATGGCACCTTGTCCGTCCATGGCGTCTACGGCGTTTTTTATCAGGTTTTCCATCACCCATTCGAGCAGTGGAGCCGACAGATTGGCCTCAACGGATGATGAAGATGGGGTGAATGTCAGACTTATACGGCGTGAGATGCGGCTCTTCATATAATTGACCGCCTGGCTGACCACCCCGTTGAGCTCCATAGGTTCCATGCTGGGGCGGCTGCCTATCTTGGAGAAACGGGATGCGATGGTGGATAGACGGTTGACGTCCTTGTCCATCTCTCTGACTGTCTCCTTGTCTACTCCCTCGGCTTCAAGCAGTTGCAGCCATGCCATCAATGATGAGATAGGGGTGCCCAGCTGATGGGCGGTCTCCTTGGAGAGTCCTACCCATAGGCGGTTTTGTTCGGCCTTCTTTGACGCCCGGAGAGCGAAATATATGATGGCAATGAATATCACCATCACGAGTATAAGTATGTAGGGATAGATGTTGAGGGTCTTAAGCAGCCTTGAATCCTCATAATAGAGGTGCTGCACGTTGCCCTCGGATATGTCTATGTGTATGACATTGGTCGACTGCCTCAGATGGTCGAGTTTGGCTTGCAGGTAGCGTTTGTTGACATCCGACAGCTCCCATTGGGCCGTGCTGTCGATAGGCTGGGGCAGGGTGAAATTGCGCTGCATGATTATTGTCCCCTCGTCATCGGTCAGCAGCAGCGGTATCGAGCGGTTGTCCTCGATGATGCTCAGCAGGAACTCCAGATTGGCCGGCGAAGCCCCCTCCTCGTCATCGGTATTGATGATCTGACGGGTAGCGTTGGCCCATATCTGCATGCGCGCACGTTCCTGTGCGGCAAGTTCATCCACCAGCGTTCCCGAATAATACAGAAAGCCACCCACCACTGTCACAGAGATGAGCACAAACAGAATCGGAAACAGCCGCCTCGGCCATGAAAAACCCATAATAAATTATAACGTTACACACCCCTGAATTATTGCGTCAGACCTGCCGCCATCATCCGGGCGACCAGTGTGTCAATGTCATTAAATTAGAGAGTCGTTAATGCTTGAATGGTGTTCGTATGTAGTAGGGACATGCCATGGCATGTCGCCTAAAGTCATGCTAATAAGGGGTGTTGCGTCAGCAGACATGCCATGGCATGTCCCTACCGCGATGGGTGCATTCCTTAATTTAGTGACATTGACCCATGTCATCTCGCTGCTGCGATGGGTGCATCTCTGTGTGTTGCGCAGTGGTGTCAGGGGGTGTGGATATTGCGGATGAAGTCGGCGGGCTTGATGCGGCTCAAGGGGGTGTGGCGAGTGAGGGGCC
>UQDU01000038.1 GCA_900539915.1 uncultured Bacteroidales bacterium
CCATCTCAAAATCCGCAGCTCAGGATTTAACTTTTGTTATTAAACACCCTCTTAAAGTGGATAGTCCTCAAAGGCAAACAGCTGGGTGGACAGGTAGCGTTCGCCGGTGTCGGGGAGGAAGGCCACGATGGTTTTGCCGGCGTTTTCAGGTTTGCGGGCTATGGCAAGGGCAGCCCAGAAAGCGGCCCCCGATGAGACTCCGCACAGCAGTCCCTCGTTGAGGGCAAGCATACGTGCTCCTCTCATGGCATCGTCATTACTGACCTTCATCACCTCATCAACCACTTCGCGGTCAAAATTCTTGGGGATGAATCCGGCACCTATACCCTGAATCTTGTGAGGACCGGCTGCTTCGCCGCTGATTACAGCCGATGCTTCAGGCTCCACCGCCACTACTTTCACCTCCGGATTGAATTTCTTCAGTGCGCCGCCCGTGCCGCTGACTGTGCCGCCGGTGCCTACACCGGCCACGAAATAGTTGATTTCACCGTTGGTATCATCCCATATCTCCAATGCGGTGGTACGGGCATGAACAGCCGGATTGGCCGGATTGTCAAACTGACCGAGTATCACACTTCCGGGCGTGGCCTCGCGCAGTTCTTCGGCTTTCTCGATGGCCCCCTTCATACCCTTTGGACCGGGGGTAAGCTCTATCTTTGCACCGAAAGCCTTGAGCAGATTCTGACGCTCCACACTCATGGTCTCAGGCATTGTCAATACTACCTTATAGCCTTTGACTGTAGCCACCCAGGCGAGGCCTATTCCGGTGTTGCCGCTGGTGGGCTCTATGATGGTAGCACCCGGTTTCAGGAGGCCTGACTCCTCGGCATCCTCTATCATGGCCAAAGCTACACGGTCCTTGGCGCTTCCGCCCGGATTAAATGCTTCAATCTTGACGAGCAATCGAGCTCCAAGTTTCTCTTTCTTCTCTATATTGCTGACCTCAACAAGCGGCGTGTTGCCTATGAGTTCTGCAAGATTTTTCCTTATTTCTCCCATAAATTATAAGATTTATAAGAATTATACGAATTATAAGTTTTTAGATACCTAACCCTCCCGTAAATGTGGTCTCCATAGGCTTCCTCTGAAGCACGCGGCCATAGGGAGGAACATTATCAGTGACCCAGACGTTGCCTCCGATTATGGCATCATGTCCTACCGTTATGCGTCCGAGCACACTCGCGTTGGAGTAGATGGTCACATTATCCTCTATTATTGGGTGACGTGGCACATTGATAGGATGTCCCTGAGCATCGAGAGTGAAATTCTTGGCTCCGAGAGTCACGCCCTGATAGAGGGTCACGTGTCTGCCTATGACACATGTCTCTCCTATCACCACTCCCGTACCATGGTCTATGCTGAAATACTCCCCTATCTCGGCTCCGGGATGTATGTCTATTCCGGTGGCAGAGTGGGCAAGTTCGGTGATGATACGCGGTATGACAGGCACGCCCATCTTGAGCAGGTAATGAGCCACACGGTAGTGTATCATCGCCTGAATTACGGGATATGAAAATATCACCTCTCCGCGGTTGCTTACAGCCGGGTCACTGTTAAATACTGCTTCTACATCAGTATATAGCACCCTCTTTATATCAGGCAATGCATTGATAAACTGCAACGCCAGCCTGTCAGCCTCACTCTTAGGATCACTGTCACTTTTTACTTTGGGACAAAACAGAAGTCCACGGCGCAGCTGCACCTTGAGTATGGAATAAAGCATCTCCATGTTGACTCCTATGAAATACTGCCTCATCGATTCATCAGCCTGACGAGGGTCAAAGAAGTCAGGAAACAGGATTGATTTCACCAAATCAACCACACGCCGGAGCTCGTCGACCGATGGCATTCGTCCATGTATGTCGCGAGTCATCTCCCTTTCCTGGGCCAGAGGCATCGAAAGCATGGAGATGTTGCGAAGCAATGTCTCTTGCACTGATGCCTGTAAGTTTTCTTTCATACCTATTCTGTTTTGCTTTCCACAAATATAGCCATTACTCATATAACAGTGGTCTAACTTTTCATAATATCAGAATTTTTTTCTGTTTCCAATGATAAAAGTAGCAAGCCATGTGAAACCGGATACCTATTTTTTGTATCCTTTCCACATGGCTTGTTGCATGTATCTTTATATGTCTACTGTTTATTTAGGCTCTACACGATCAAAGAACAGCTTCATATCCTGATGGTCAAATTCAAGACTCAGAAGTTTTCCGTTGTCTTTGACCTCCATATCTTCTACCACCGAGAATTTCGTCATATTCTGACGGAACACCCTCTCTATTTCAGGCTTCCATGAGGCAACCTTAGCCGAATCGCCGTTGACATCTATCTTGATGGTTGAATAATCAAATTTCATCAATATGTCATCAGCATCATCTATATCTGTCTGCCAGGTACCGTCGGCACTTGCCATAGCGGTAAGATTCACCGCATTGCCTACAGAATCCCTCTCGCTTATATTATACTTGTCTGAAAATCTGACTACACCGCTGCCCAGAGTATTCTGGTCATTCTGAATATCAAGAGTTGTCACATACGAAGCAGCTATTCCCTGGCCTACAGTGACATCTACGGGAGTCCTCGCCTCCCATACTCCTGAATAATCTACCTTCTTATCGCATGAACTTAAGAAAACAATGCTGCACAGTGCAGCCATCCCTGCTATGGATTTAATGTACTTATTCATAACTATTTATATTTTTGATTCATAGACATAACATCATACACGCACATATTGTTTATACGGCTTCGCCACATGGCAGTTATAAACAATGTTGAAAACAATGTAAATAACTGTCAAAAACTTGTCAGCTCTTTTTTATAGTTTCTTCTTGCATTTAACACTCTGACGGCGGTATATAATTATATCCAGCCTCACAAAAATAGTTACCAAGATTCTTTCAATCGTTTATCTTACTTTTTATACAGCTTTATCAACTTTTTAAGCTCCCGTCAACATGTAAAACTTACTGACAATGCAGTTATCAACACTATGTTAATAACTATATTAATGCTCTGATAATCATATTTTTAATATGTAAATAAACATGCTTATATTGTTAATCGGACTTCAATAACCCAAAAAAGCAAATATTCCATCAAAAAGTTATCGTAACTATTAACATCCAATACTCTTATTCTTTAAATTCATTTTTTGAAAAAAATCTTTTAAAAGAAAAATAAACCCAATGTGAAAAACTCCCGAGGGCAGCGGCCTCACCATCTCCCATACCGGAGCATCTCCACCACCTGCTTTAAGAATCATAAGAAAACCACATATAAACTAAAATTTCTTATATATAAGGTGAACACACTCCTGACCTATTGCCAATAACCACGAAATTCTGTACCTTTGTAGTTTGTAAAAATCTACTTATCAGATACTAATAAGAAGTTTGATAATGAATACCGACAAAGGTTACGTTGATGCTCCTGTCCCTGCCGACATTGACCTTAAGGAGGAGATAATCCGATTTAAGAAGGAGAAGGGCGCGGTCATCATGGCTCATTACTATCAGAAAGGCGAGATTCAGGACATCGCCGATTATATAGGCGATTCTCTTGCCTTGGCACGCATTGCTTCTACTCTTGACGCTCCTGTCATAGTGCTTTGCGGCGTACATTTCATGGCTGAAACCGCCAAGGTGCTGTGCCCCGACAAGAAGGTGCTGTGCCCCGACCTCAATGCCGGTTGCTCTCTGGCTGACTCGTGTCCGGCAGAAGATTTTGCTGCTTTCATCAAGGAGCATCCCGGACATACTGTCATAAGCTATGTGAACACTTCGGCTGCCGTAAAGGCTCTAACTGACATAGTGGTCACTTCGGGCAATGCCATGAAGGTGGTCAACTCCCTGCCGGCTGACGAAAAGATAATATTCGGACCTGACCGCAATCTCGGCAATTATATTAATACTCAGACCGGACGTCAGATGGTTCTGTGGGACGGAGCTTGCCATGTGCATGAGCGTTTCTCCATCGAACGTCTCATAGAACTGAAAAAAGAGCATCCGGGAGCCAAGGTGCTTGTGCATCCCGAGTGCCGCCGTCAGTTACGCATGCTCGCCGATGAAATAGGATCCACCGCTGCCCTGCTCAAATATGCGTCAGAATCCGATGCCTCCGAGTTCATAGTGGCTACTGAAAGCGGCATACTCCATGAGATGCGCAAGCAGTGTCCCTCTAAGACGTTTATTCCCCTGCCGGGCGATGACTCCACCTGTGCATGCAACGACTGCTCATACATGAAGCTCAACACCCTTGAGAAACTTTATAACACTCTCCTTTACGAGCAGCCCGAAGTGCATGTAGCCCCCGAACTGATGGAAGCCGCCAAACGCCCCATAGTACGCATGCTCGAATTAAGCTAAATAATACACCCATTATCACCTACCCTCCATCATGGAATACAATCATAAAGCTATAGAATCTCGCTGGCAGCAGCACTGGAAGGAAGCCGGCACATATCATGTAGAGATTGACCCTTCGCGTCCCAAGTTCTACGTGCTCGACATGTTCCCATATCCAAGCGGCGCAGGCCTCCACGTAGGCCATCCTCTCGGCTATATAGCGTCTGATATATATGCACGTTACAAACGTCTCCAGGGTTTCAATGTGCTCCATCCTATGGGATATGATGCCTACGGACTCCCTGCCGAGCAATATGCCATCCAGACAGGGCAGCACCCCGAGGTGACTACTCGTGAAAACATAGCCCGTTACCGTCAGCAGCTCGATAAGATAGGATTCTGTTTTGACTGGGACCGTGAAATCCGTACATGTGACCCGGAATACTACAAGTGGACGCAGTGGGCTTTCATCCAGATGTTCAATCATTACTATGACACCGAGGCTGCCAAGGCTCTCCCTATAGCTGACCTTATAAAGCATCTTGAAGCTCAAGGTACCGAAGGTCTGCATGCTGCTGCTACTAAGGAGCTCTCTCTGACTGCCGAAGAGTGGAAGTCAATGGATGCCCGACAGCAGAGCGATGTTCTGATGAACTACCGTCTGGCATATCTCGGCAACACTATGGTCAACTGGTGTCCTAAACTCGGCACTGTGCTTGCCAATGACGAGGTAAGCGAGGGTCTTTCTATCCGTGGAGGGTATCCTGTGGAGCAGAAACTGATGTATCAGTGGTGTCTGCGGGTTAGTGCCTACGCTCCCCGTCTGCTTGAAGGTCTTGATAATATAGACTGGACCGACTCGCTTAAGGAGACTCAGCGTAACTGGATAGGACGCAGCGAAGGTGCGGAGATGAAATTCCATGTGGCCGGAACTGACATTGACCTTGATATATTCACTACACGCGCCGATACTGTGTTCGGTGTGACTTTCATGGTACTTGCTCCTGAAAGCATGTATGTCGACATGGTCACCACCCCTGAGCATCGTGCCGAGGTTGACGAATATATAAGTGCCATCAAGCACAAGACCGAACGCGAACGCATGATTGACAAAAAGGTCACAGGCGTATTCACAGGCAGCTATGCCGTCAATCCTCTCACCGGCAAACAGATTCCTGTATGGGTAAGCGATTACGTGCTTGCAGGGTATGGTACAGGTGCTATCATGGCTGTGCCTGCCCATGACAGCCGCGACTATGCTTTTGCCAAGAAATTTGACCTTCCCATCATACCCCTTATAGAGGGTGCCGATGTCAGCGAGGAGAGTTTTGATGCCAAGAGCGGCAAGATGATAAACTCTGCTTCTGATGAACTTGACCTCAATGGCATGGAAGTAAAGGATGCCATAGCTGCTACCAAAAAGTTCATAGAGGAGAAAGGCATAGGCAAGGTAAAGGTTAATTACCGTCTGCGCGATGCCATATTCAGCCGTCAGCGTTACTGGGGTGAACCTTTCCCTGTCTACTATAAGGATGGCATACCACACATGCTTGATGTTGACCAGCTTCCGCTGATGCTCCCTGAGGTTGACAAATATCTACCCACTGAGACGGGTGAACCTCCGTTAGGACGTGCCAAGGACTGGAACACTTCAGAGGGCTACCGTCTCGAGCTTAACACCATGCCTGGATTTGCCGGCTCTTCGGCCTACTATCTGCGCTATATGGATCCGCGCAACAATGATGCTCTTGTAAGTCGTGAGGCCAACGGCTACTGGCGCAGCGTGGACCTTTATGTGGGAGGCTCTGAGCATGCCACAGGCCATCTTATCTATAGCCGTTTCTGGTGCAAGTTCCTCCACGACATAGGAGAGGTATGTGAGGATGAGCCTTTCCGCAAACTCATCAACCAGGGCATGATACAGGGTCGCAGCAACTTCGTGTACCGTATCAAGGATACAAATACTTTTGTAAGTTACGGACTCAAAAATCAGTATGATGTCACTCCCATACATGTGGATGTCAACATAGTGAGCAACGATGTCCTTGACCTTGAGGCTTTCAAGGCTTGGCGTCCTGAATATAATGATGCTGAATTTATCCTTGAGGATGGCAAATATATCTGCGGCTATGCTGTGGAGAAGATGTCCAAGTCGATGTTCAATGTGGTCAACCCTGACGACATAGTTGAACGTTACGGTGCCGATACTCTCCGTCTCTATGAGATGTTCCTCGGTCCTATTGAGCAGAGCAAACCGTGGGATACCAACGGTATTGACGGTGTCAACCGTTTCATCAAGAAACTTTGGGGACTTTTCTACAAGGGTGACACACTGCTTGTCAACGATGATGTTCCCACGGCTGACAATCTCAAGTCGCTCCACAAGCTTATCAAGAAGGTGACCGCCGACATAGAAGCGTTCTCGTTCAATACTTCCATCGCGGCCTTCATGATATGTGTCAATGAGCTTACCCAGCAGAAATGCCACAGCCGTGACATACTTTCGCAGCTTCTTGTAGTTCTTGCTCCGTTCGCGCCCCATGTGGCAGAAGAACTGTGGCATACGGCACTCGGAAATGATACTTCCATCGTCGATGCCAAGTGGCCTGAATACAATGAGGAATATCTCGTTGAGAAAAATGTCACATATGCCGTATCGTTCAATGGCAAAGCCCGTTTCAACATGGAGGTGGCAGCTGATATGCCGCGAGAAGAAGTGGAAAAAACAGCTCTCGCTCATGAAGGGGCTGCCAAATGGATTGAAGGAAAGACTATCCGCAAGGTGATTGTAGTACCCGGCAAGATTGTCAACATAGTATTGGGCTGATGACACCTCGTACACTCGTATTTGCCACCAACAACGATCATAAGCTCTCCGAATTGCGCTCTATTCTCGGGGATTCATACCGTGTGCTTGGTCTTAAGGACATAGGATGTACCGATGATATAGTGGAAGACGGTAAGTCTCTGCATGAAAATGCAGCCATCAAGGCCCGTTATATCCGTGACCGCTACGGCTATGATTGCTTAGCTGATGATACAGGACTCCTCGTGGACGCTCTCGACGGAGCTCCTGGGGTGCATACGGCCCGATATGCCGGAGACGGACATGACTCGTCGGCTAATATGCGACTTCTGCTGCATAATCTTCGTGACATCAGCGACATGGACAGGCGGTCGGCGAGATTTATGACTGTCATAGCCCTTACCGACGGCGATGACATACTGTATTTCGAAGGCAAAGCCGAGGGATATATAGCACTTGCTCCCCGTGGTGACAAGGGTTTCGGATATGATCCGGTATTCATCCCCCAAGGCAGCGGATTGACTTTTGCGGAGATGGATTCCTATATGAAAAACAGCATCTCGCATCGCGGCAATGCTGTAAGAAATCTGATCAATTATCTTGCTTCTAACCAAAAATAGACATACCATCATATACACACTCATAAAATAAACCTATAATATGATATATCGCAGCTCTCTCATCTCATTTCTCTGCGTATCGGCTATGGCTTTCTCAGCCTCGGCACAGAAGATGGCCGGGGAATGGAAGCAATATCCGGTAATCAAACCCTACATACAGCGTGTCATAAACACTCCCGAAAACCTGTACTACGTGTGCACTGACCGTCTCTTTGCCTATGACGCTTCAACCAAAACTTCTCGCAACATAAGCGAAAACGAAGGTCTCACCATAGGTGATATATCTGTAGTCAAATATAACCATGGCAAAAAGTGCCTCGTTCTCGGTTCATATGACGGTTCGATAGGTATGGTCTATGATGACGGCAAGGTCGTGAATTTTTCGGCTGTGAAAAACATGTCGGTGACATCATCAAAATCCATTCGTGACATAGATTTTATTGGTGACGACATCTATCTCGCCACTGACTTCGGATTTGTCATAGTGGATGCTGAAAAGGGCATGATAAAGAACTATACCCGTCCGTCTTCAAGCGTAAAGACTAACAAGGCCTTTACTTCTGTGGTAGCCGTTCCTGGTCATGTGCTGGGTATAAGCGGAGGCAAGCTTTACAGCATACCGTCAGATAAGCGGATGACGGATATGTCCAATCTCAAAGATCTCGGCCTGACTCTCGGCAACGTAGAGCTGTATGGCCGCGGTGACGGCACCTTCTATGTCAGCACCTATCCCGACAACTCAAATTCTTCATCTTCAAAATACCTCCGTCTATACACCTTTGATGCTGACAAAGTTGCATGCTCCCTGGTTAAAGATTATTCACTCGTACCTATTTCCCATATATGGGAAATGAATGGAACACGTATGGTAGAAGTTGAGGAAAGTGGGAAAATATCTACATATGATATATCTTCCGATTCAGAATCTGTGAAATTGGAAAGTACAGGTTATCCATGGATGTCGACTGATTTTTCATATGACCCTGCTACCAAAAAGAAAATAATTTCCACTTATCAGAAAGTGAATCTGTATGACAACGGTAATAATGTTGCTTCTTTTACCGCCGATGTACCTGAAGATTACACCAACGTAGAGGCAATAAGCATAATGTATCCTTCATTAGACCGTAGAAGAATATATATATCCACACGTGCTTCTTCATATAACTGGAAGACTGCCGGTAATAACTATAATCCTGAGTTATACCATCGCCGTCCGCTTCCTATATGGAGCGGATGGATTGCCTCTATGCAGGAGACTGATCAAACAGGAAGTAGTGATGCATACGGATTCTTTTCACCTGCTTATGTCAATGTCATAAGTGATGGAACTATTTCTGATGTGTCTAACTATAATCCGTCCAATAACATGGGCAACAAGGAAAGCGGAGATTACTGGCTTTATTTTAGACAAGCTTATAATGCTTTGGCCCAAGTGACCATAGGTGGCGAAGGACTTGCCGAAAATCCCAACAAACCGGGACAATATTGGCATGCTACAAACTGTGAGGGTCTCTATGTGATGGATGGTCCAGCAGAGACACGCATACTAAGCAATGCTACCAATGGTCTCAAATCTCGCCGTATGTGGGGGGAGCAGATAGGCGATGTAAAGTTTGATAAGGAGGGTAACGCATGGATTTTGACACCTACGGTCAATCGTGCTGAGGATTGGGGTACCAAGTTGCCATCACCAGTACTTCAGATGCTTCCGGCCTCTAAAGTGGCTGATGTTGCTTCAATCACGGCTGATGACTGGATAGGAGCCAATAAACTCCCGGTAGGTACATTGGAATATTCTGGACAGATTGATGGTAGGCTTACCATAACAGCTAACCGTGTGAAAAACGGTGGAGCAAGCGAGTATATATTTATCAAACCTATGATTTTCACGGGAGAGATGGTAGTATATCGTCGTAATTCTGAGGGCGAATCCGTGGAAAAAGACTATCCGCTGGTCATTACCAAAATCAAAGATCAGGACGGTAACGAATATCATGTCCAGGAGATGATATATATTGATGAAGACCTGCAGGGACGTGTGTGGATTAGTAATCTGTCGTTTTTCGGTTATTTTGATACCAAGACCGAACTCTCTGAAGGCACTACCACCCTTCCTATCATTGTGCCGTCTGACAAGAAGCGCGGAGGAAGCCCTGTAGACAACGCATTTATCACAGGCGTATCACAGTCTCCTATTGATGGAACTTTATGGATTGCTTCACAAGATAATGGCCTCTTCCATCTCAGTTCCGATGGTACAGAGCAGCTTGAAAACTTCCGTACAACCAATTCTATCCTGACCACCGATATACTCGGCTCTGTATGTGTGGATGCTTATGGTGATGTATATATAGGCTCTCAGAAAGGTCTGTTCAGGTATCGTCCTGCTCATGGAGCGGCTGCCGCCGATCTTTCTGCTGTAAAAATATATCCTCCCGTGGCAAAAAATGACTATAACGGTGCCTTTACTATTACATCTCTCACCGAGTCGTGCCCTGTCAAAATAAAGGATGCCGATGGCAATGTTATGTTTGAAGGCACTTCTGTAGGAGGTACGCTTATGTGGAACGGTTTTGATAAAAAAGGTCACCGTGTCCTGACCGGTGTATATGACATCGTGGCAGGTACCCCGGAGCAGTCGGTTGCAAGAATAGTAGTGGTTGAGTAACCTGTCTTTGATGGGGCTTCTTTAACATGAACTCTCCTTCAATATTTTTTGTTAGAATTTTACTATGGATAGCAGACATATAGATTCGCTCAAATATAAGGATGAGGCTGACAAATGCCTCGGAGCAGCAGGTATGGCCATAGCTGTAGTGGCATTGGACGGTTCGGCTGCGATAGCTTCTATGGACATAGACGCAGCTCCTGACGAAATGATAGAGTTTATGCCGGAGTTTTATTTCGAGGGTAATCCCCGATTGATGGCTTCGGCCTCATGGCGACGTCTGCTCCATAACTTCAGTCTCACGACCGGATTACTTATTGGCAACGTGCTTTGCCGACGCATGGTCGGAGGCTTGCAGATGCCGTCTGATGCAGAGCGTCAATATCTTCGCGACATAGTTGTTCAGGAAGGTACCGAAACCTGTGAGCTTGAAGAAGATGAAGCTGATAATCTGTTTGCAAACAACTATGACCGTATGAGCCGTCTTTTCATGCGGCGTTCGATACACTCCATGGCCCACGAGTTTGCTTCCATCATACGTGATCAGCGTAGACTTTCGCGTCTTGAACTTTTGCAAAATCTTCAGTCGCTGCAGATGCTCTAACTATCTGTATTTTAGATTTATTAATATCCCTTATATATGCGGCGCATGCAATTTTCAAGCATGCGCCGCGTTTATATAATAGCTATACTGTATAGTATAGGATTCATACTTGATATTAATGATGAAAATAAAGACATTTCTTGCTTCAGCCATAAGCCTTATATTGTTTATGCTTTCCTCTCCCATTGGATATGCCCAGCTGTCTGTGGGTGAATGGAAATTTTATAATTCCTATCCTCCGGGAGATGCACGGCAGCTTGCTGTTAATAACGATGGAAAGCTCTACATACTTGCAGGAATCAATCTTTTTTTGTTTGATCCTGACACTAAAGAAACGATAGAATATACCACGGATACTGGCCTTAATGGTATAAAGATATCTAAAATACACTATGACCGCGACATGAAACTGCTTGCCGTGGCATATGATGATGGCAACATGGATTTCATCCATGATGACGGTCGTATATTCAACCAGAGTGGCATAAGCACTTCCAACCTTACAGGACAGAGAAAAATCAAATGTCTGACATCGGGTCATGGCATGTTTTTCGTAGGTACCGATTTCGGCATTGTCGTCATTGACGGCAAGAATTTCCGTGTCAAAGAGACCGGGCAATACAATGTCAAACGTGATATTGATTCCTCTATACCCATACCGTTCAAAGGACCTGATGCTCTGGAAGTAGTGGGTAACAGGCTCGTAGCCGTATTTAACCTTAATGAGCCCGATGTGGATGTCACTCCACGCAGGGATGAGAATAATCAACCCCTCCCCCCTCCCCCACACAGTTCTACCGGACATCTGTTTGAATCTGACATCACTGATACATCCAAGACCTACCGCGAGACCGACAAGTTCGTTTTCCTCTGTGATATTACTTCCGATGACATAGCTTCGGTTGATAATCTCCATCTTGCATCGCGCCATAAAGATACTAACAAGGTTGACTTCTATGAATTCCCACAGATAGTCAACGGAACCTGCATAGTCAACAAGGATAATGACTGGGGTCATCAGCTTCAAGTAGGTTTCTGGAAATCAGATGGCTTGACCTACTCTTTTAATGTTGATTACCGCACTCTTAAACTTGTTGGCAATTCACCTTCGGTAGCTTTCGTTGGTACACGTGACATAAAAGATATTTTTGCTGTTGCAGCCGGTGAAACATCCGCCGATACCTGGTTTGCCACGCCTGAGGGTTTGTTATGCTATGATCTTACCAAAGACCCCATAGAACTAAAATACGGACCCTACAAAGCTTATGCTCCTGGGGTTACAAATGTCAGCAATTTTACGCTTTCTCCTGACGGCGAGCGCATATATGTTACCACTCGTTCTGCCTCATTATTTAAATCTGCCTCAGGAAATTTTACCAATACAGTTCCATATGATGGTAATAATGATTATGGATACTATACGCCCGGATATATCGATGTGATAGAGAATGTCCAGGTTCTTCCTCTTACTTATACTAATGATTTGCTTTCATATCGAAGCGGAGCTACTGGTAATGTGATAGGGAACAACGCTACACGTAAATCCATGAAATATTACGGCGAAATAATAATAGCACCTAATGCACTAGCAGTCAATCCTGTGAATCCATCACAGCTTTGGATACCTACCAGTAACGAGGGTCTGTATGTTATAGAAAATAATCGTACCATAGCTCTTTTTTCTGGCACCGTACAAGATGGTGCCGATAAGATACTTGCCTATGACAATGTACCTGTTACAGCATATTACAATCAAGTTATGTTGGATGCAAAGTTTGATTCGCAAGGTAATTTGTGGGTTCTTGCAACCAATCATAAGGGCGATACAAATATTGGGCAGTGGCTTATGATGCTGCCGGCTGCTTATGTCAATGGTGACCTTTCGAAGGTGCAGAAGTCTGACTGGATATATACACGCTCGGATGGGTCTTATCTCGTGCCGGAGGGGTTCCAGACTAACTGGGATGGGCAAATAATTCCGTTCCGTCGCTCCAATGTTTTTGTGATAAAAGGGTCTCGATATAGCGGAGTGATCATCTATCGCCATAAGGGTTCGTATAGCAATGTAAATGATGATACTTACGTGGTGCTTGACCATGTGCGTGACCAGGATGGCAATGTCATAAACATGCAGACTGTTACCGCTGTGACAGAGACTCCTTCGGGAGGGCTGCTGATTTCATATGAAGAAGGTCTGTTGCTTGTGTCTGATCCGGCCACTTTTGATCCGGCAAAGGATCCCGTGCAGCGTCTGAAACAGCCTCGCAACGATGGTTCTGGCTTCGCTGATTACCTGCTCAACTCAGTGATAGTCTCAGACTTCGCTGTGGATGATGCCGGACGTATATGGGTGGCTACCGAAGGCGACGGCATATCCGTCCTCCAGCCAGACCTGCGCGGCATAGTGGCTACCTACAATACTGACAATTCGCGGCTGCCTACAAACTATGTCAGTGCCATAGAACTTGATCCGCACAATAACGTAGTGTATTTCGGCACCACATACGGTCTCGGGGCTTTTGCTTCCGATCAGTCGCCGGCCATGGAGGATTTCAGTTCTGTCCGTGCCTATCCTAATCCTGTGCGTCCCGATTACTATGGTGTGATCACCATTGACGGTCTGATGAATGACTCATTGGTAAAGATAACCGATGCCCAGGGTAATGTAATATATACCGGCGAGTCGATCGGCGGCATGATGACATGGGACGGCACGAATTTCAACGGTCGCCGTGTCCCCAGCGGTGTATATTATGTCATGGCCTCACAGGATGGTCAGAGTGACGGTCCCAAAGGAAAGGTGGCCTGCAAAATCCTTGTGCTAAAATAGAGGCATTGAGCATGGACGCTGAGCAATTTGCCATTACGGCACTCAAGGCTCTCCCCTACGACCCCAATGAGCAGCAGATGACGGTGCTCGCCGCTCTGTCGCGCTTCATTGCTATGCCGTTTGACGGCTCTGACAGGGTGTTTGTGCTCAACGGATATGCAGGTACCGGCAAGACTTCGCTTACAGGAGCTGTCGTGAAGGCTCTTGAGGCGTTTCATCGCCCAGTGGTGCTTCTGGCTCCTACGGGACGTGCGGCCAAGGTTTTCGGACGCTTTGCCGGCCGTCAGGCATACACTATCCACCGCCACATATACCGCACTTCTTCGCTCGGAGAATATGCTGCCGGGGTCAATGAAAACCGCCTTGAAGGTGCAGTGTTTCTCGTTGACGAAGCTTCGATGATAGGTGACGGCGGCATGGACCGCAACCTGCTTGAAGACTTGGTGCAGTATGTCTATGGCGGTGTCGGTTGCCGCATGGTGCTTATCGGCGACACAGCCCAGCTGCCCCCGGTGGGTGCTGAGGAAAGCCCTGCCATGCAGCCCGAGGTGCTCCGAGGCTATGGACTCAAGGTGACAAGGGCTGTGATGACAGAGACGGTGCGTCAGAGCCGCATGTCGGGTATCCTCTGGAACGCCACATGGCTCCGTAAGGCCATGCGTCAGCCTGTGCTTCCGCCGCCGGTGATGCTTACGAGCCGTTTCGGCGATGTGAGGACGGTTGACGGCGAGGAATTGGCAGATGCCATCTCTGACGATTATGCCCGTGACGGCGAGGAGCAGACGATAGTGGTCACGCGCAGCAACAACCGTGCCACACGCTTCAATCTGGCCATACGCACTCTCATCAACATGAGCGAGGAGGAACTCGTGCGTGGCGAACGCATCATGATAGCCAAAAACAACTATCACTGGACACGCCAGACCCCTGGAGTGGATTTCATAGCCAACGGCGACATGGCGGTCATAGAGGCCATCCATGGCTTGGAAAAACGCTATGGTCTGCGATTTGCCGATGTGACCCTGTCGCTGCCTGACCGTGATGTCAGGATAGACTGCAAGATCATCCTTGATGCCCTTGTGACGGATGCCCCGGCTCTTGACAGCGAGAAACTGATGTGGCTGCGCGATGGTGTGCTTGCCGATAATGGTGGCAGCATGCTCAGTCCGTCGGCAGCAGTGAAAGTGCTCCGTGCCGACCCGTATTTCAATGCTTTGCAGGTCAAATATGCCTATGCCGTGACTTGCCACAAGGCTCAGGGCGGCCAGTGGAAAAATGTCTACGTAGATCTCGGATACGTGCCCGAAGAAATCCCCGGTATGGACTTCTATCGATGGCTCTACACAGCCGTCACACGAGCTACAGGACGCCTTAACCTTATCTCGCCAGTCATTGAGACCCGATGAGAGGTGTGGAGTGCAGAGTTGCACCTCTCATAGTGAATAGTCCGCGGACTGTGCCCTCTATGAGCAGTTGGTGGCGTGAGCGTGGCGGAGAGAGTATCCGCAAGCCTGTCAGATGATGCACACTGCCACGTATTTTCAGTCGGCTGATGTCGCGCTGATGTGAGCGCAGCGTGACCGTTGCTGCCATATCGTCGCATTCCATGTCTATCGTGAGCCACGAAGTGGCTGCGACAGGATGCGCAGTCTCCCCTTCCCATCTTATCCTGACTTCGGAAAGAGGGTCCTCTGTCGAGGATATGAGCATTCGTCCCGTATCGTCTATCATCATCAGTTCCGTGCCGGCCTGTAGCATTGAACGGATATTGATGTCGGGACGGCGGTATGTTCCTGACTCATATTGAAGGGGATATATGGTTGCGCCGAAAGTATCAAACAACCATAGCTCGTCATGCTTGCCGCTGTATCCTATGGCAGAGGCGGTGATGCGCCTGAGCAGTGTGCGCGAACGAGTCCCTGACAGAAGCAGCAAGTCCCCTCCGGCGAGTACCGCCACTCCCCGAGGTGTCATCACCGCGCAGTGGCTGAATACGGCACTTCTTGGGTCTATAAGAGTTGCCTTCATCCTTGCGACAGCCGTACAGTCGGCAGCCAGTCCGTATATGCCTGACGATGTCATCATATAGAATCTGCCTGCTCCGTAGTCCCACGATGCGTTTGCTCCCCAAGCCGGTATAATCCGGCTGATTACTCCCGGACAGCAGTCCATCGCGGCGAGGATGCGTGAGGAGTCGGCTGAATCGGCCACTCCTATCATTGATGGTTTTTCATCATTATTATTTTCGGCATTGAAAGGGGTGAATGCACCATCGGTGTCCGTCATAACACGCGGAGTCATTGATGGAGACAGGCTCAATGCACATCGTCTGTCGGGTGATGGAACAAGAGTTATCGAAGTTTCGGCCACAGAGCCGTCCTGACGCTCTATGCGCACCTCCATAAGTGTTGCCGAAGGGTCAGGATACATTATCATAGGCGAGAGGGCATCGGAGGCGAGAAACAGCCCGTCAGATGCCGAATCATCCATGTTGCGTACCACTTGCATCGTCTTGCCGTCAGCACCGCAGAGAGTTGTCCGTATGGATGCTCTTCTCACCGCTGATGACGCGTCGCCGATGCTGAGAGCATTGAGGTCATAGCCCATGAACGGCATGCGCTTGAGGCACCCCCACACCACGTTTCTGCCCGAGCGGCATACGCATCCGGCCGAAAAGCTGTGTGGCGCAGTGAGGCGCATACCTGCCAGTTCGTTGTCTGTTGCAGCGGTAAAGGTCATGCGTTTCCATACTGTGTTGTCATCAGAAGCCTCACGGTGCAGTTCGGCGCACGTCTCGGGTATCGGCAGCTCCACGCGGCGCGTTTTGAGGGCGAAAGGATGCTGTATCGTTGCGATTTTTACTTCGTTTTCGTCCATATATGCCGGAGCCGAGGCCATGGCTCGTGTCAGACGGGCAGTCAGCGGTGAGCGTCCGAGAGTGGCACCGGGAAGCCATACGGTCAGGGCTTCTTCGCCCGGAGTGGCCGACATGCGGTATTCGGCATTGGTCGCTACATCAAGCGGATGGAGCTGAGGTAGCACATATACCTCGGCATATACACCGTCGGTGGGAGCGTCACACGTCACGTGGTTTCCGGGCAAGTCTATCGCCAACGTATAGCGGCGCATCGTCAGATTCACCGAGTCCACGCTGACAAACGGTCCGCTGCTGTCAGTGTGTACCCTTGCGGTCATAGCATCCATCCCCTGCCAACCCCCTTGGGCAGCAACTACGGTAACAGGCCCGGTATGGAGGAGCCGGCCATGGCGGTCACGGAGCTTGTAGCGCACAGCCACAGGCTGAGTGAAATCCCCGGCATCGGCTATGGTGCGCGTAGCGCGAAGATAGGCCTCTTTGAGAGATGAGCTTATGGACTTGAGGTCGGCAGCAGCCAGAGTGCCTCCCCATGTTTCATACGGTTTTGCAAAGGTCACACCTCCCGTAGGTGCGGACACCTCTCCACGGTCTATGGTCGTGAAGTGCAAGCCCGGATACTCACCCGATGGCATAGAGCAGTGCCATGTGTCATCATGCGTTTCGGGGTCTGATGTACGCCATAGGCGGCATATCCCCATGTCGGTAGAGATGACCGCATCATCACCCTCAAAATTTATGCAGCGAGCCTCAGATGGCAGCGTAGCCACCTTCATCACATAGTCATCACGTTTCACCCCGAGCTCACGTCCCGACTGCATCACAGTCACCGAGCCGCCATCGCTGAGGGTGCTGAAGCCCAGAAATTTCCAGGCCTTCACACACTCCATCATCACCCCCGGAGGATAAGCCGCCCCGAGCGACCCGTCGGCCATTGGCCGCAGATTTTCACATATGGTCACCGCCCCCGAGCCGTCGACCAGTCGCGGTTTCATCACATAAGTCTTGTATTCCCGTGCCATATAAAATCAGATTAAAAGTTACTATCTCCCACAAAATTACCTCCCTCCCCACCCTCACCCCATGCGAAAACATCAGCGATACCCATGTGTGTAAATATTTTGGTGGTGAAAATGTTAATGGGAGGATATTAATAGGTTAAACATGGGAATTGTTTCGTGAAATAAAAATTAAAATCATTACCTTACATTCGTAAAATATGAGTATATTTGCTTGTGACGTGAAAGACTTGACTTGCATAGGGTTATGGAGAAGTTGATGCAGTATGTGTGGCAGCACAGGCTTCTGCGGCCGGGGGCGATGAGCACTGTGGACGGACGCGGAGTGCAGATTGTGGACCCCGGGCTGCTCAACGAGGGGTCGGGGCCTGATTTCTTCAATGCCAAGGTCAGAATCGATGGGGATATGTGGGTAGGAAATGTGGAGATACATGTCCGTGCAAGCGACTGGATGCGCCACGGACACCACCGTGACCGTGCTTATGACAGTGTGATACTGCATGTGGTGTATCACGACGATATGCCTGTGAAGCGTCCCGACGGCAATGTGATACCTCAGATGGTGATGCCCGTGCGGACCAATTTTGCCGACCATTACAATGCCCTCGTGACACGTGCCGAGCGCGATTTGCCCTGCCGAGAGTTTATCGGCTCTCTCCCACCCCTGTATCTGACCGACTGGCTCAGCGCGTTGGGCATAGAGCGTCTGCACGCTAAGAGCGCGAGAATTACCGGACTACTCAAGCGGTATAACAACGACTGGCGCGAGGCGGTGTATGTCACTTTGGCGCGAGCTCTGGGCTTCGGCACAAATTCCGAGCCGTTTGAGCGGCTTGCCATGGCCACGCCCTACGGGTTTCTGGCGCGTCACGCCGATAGCGAGCTGACTGTGGAGGCGATGCTGTTCGGGCAGAGCGGACTGCTTGACGGCATACCGCTTGACAGCCGCTATGCGTTGGCCCTGACGAGGGAATACGAGTTCATGCAGAAGAAATTCGGACTGCGCCCCGTAACCAGTCCCGGATGGAAGTCGGGACGGATGCGTCCGCAGAATTTTCCCCATCGCCGCGTGGCATTGCTGGCGCATATGGTCAGGAGGCTGCCGCAACTGATGTCGCGGATAGTGGAAGCCGAAGATGTCGATTCGTTGCGACAGCTGTTTGATGTGACCCTGAGCGGATACTGGGCCACGCATTATACGTTCAGCGAGCGAGGAGTAGTCTCGGACGGGTCCCGGGAGCGTCAGGCACTGAGCGCGTCATCGGTCACGGTGCTGCTGATCAATGTGGCCATACCGCTGATGCATGCCTGGGGAGAGCATCATCGTGACAACCGTATGATGGACCGCTGCATCGCCATCCTGCAGGACCTCAAGCCCGAGAACAACCGTAT
The DNA here is from genome assembly GCA_900539915.1 of uncultured Bacteroidales bacterium. Lineage (GTDB taxonomy): Bacteria > Bacteroidota > Bacteroidia > Bacteroidales > Muribaculaceae > Amulumruptor. Next base: position 19,167 of record UQDU01000038.1, read on the forward strand.
AACTGCGATGTTTGAGGCCGCCGGAATAAAGTGCCGCGATGCCTTTACGTCGCAGGCCCTGATAGAGTTGCGCCGTGAATACTGCGAGGCCCGCAAGTGCCTCTATTGCCGCATAGGCCACAGGATGCTGGCCTATAAAGCCACTTAAGAGGATATCTATTCGCGCAGATGAGAGTCTATGATGATGGTTACGGGGCCGGAATTGACGAGCGAAACCTGCATATCTGCCCCAAACACTCCTTGGCGCGTTTCGCGGCCGAGGATGCGTGTCAGTTCGTCGCAATATAGCTGATACAACGGTACGGCGAGGTCATGCCCTGCGGCACGGATATAGCTGGGGCGGTTGCCCTTGCGTGTGGAGGCCGTCAGCGTAAACTGGCTGACGGCAAGGATTTCGCCTCCAGTCTGCTCCACCGAGAGGTTCATCACCCCGTCGGCATCATCAAATATGCGCAGCCCTGCCGTCTTGGCGGCCAGCCACCGGGCATCGTCGGGGGTATCACCTGTCTCTACGCCAACAAGCACCATCAGGCCGCTCCCTATGGAGCTGTGGAGCTTGTCAGCGATGGTTACAGAGGCCCGGGTCACGCGCTGGATTACTATTCTCATTGTTGGGGGGGTGGTTTATAAGTCTTATAAGTCTTATAAGTCTTATAAAACTTATAAGAATTATACGACTTATAGGAAATTATGGATATTAATTATGTTACATCTCGAAGCCGGTGTCGCTGAAGAGCTGGCGGTCATCGGCGAGTGAATTGCCTATGGTGGTCAGCAGGTCGCCTATCAGGGCACCGTTCATGCCTCCGCGCATGATGCGGCGCATGCTCTGCGGCGACAGTCGGGCACGTCCGCCGGCAAATCGCAACACGCACTTCGGAGCCACAAGGCGCATCAAGGCCACACTGCGTATGACCTCCTCCTCGCTGATGAGTGGCAGATGTCCCAGAGGAGTCCCCGGGATGGGATGCAGGATGTTTATGGGTATGCTGACAGCACCGGACTGAGAGGCTTCAAGAGCCATGAGCAAACGGTCACGCATGCTCTCCCCCATCCCTATGATGCCTCCGGAGCAGACTTCAAGTCCTACTTCGCGCGCCAGAGCTATGGTGCGCAGCTTGTCGGCATGGGTGTGTGTAGAGCAAAGTTTAGGGAAAAACTCCGATGACGACTCCAGATTGCAGTGGTAGCGTCGCACTCCGGCATCTTTAAGAGCCTGCAGCGACTCGCGGTCCAGAAGACCCATCGAAGCACACATATATAGGTCTGACGATGCGGCAGCTTCCTTATAATATTCGCAGAAGCGGTCAATGTCACGCCGCGACACCTTGCGGCCGCTGGTGACAAGCGAGAAGCGGTGCACGCCGTGCTCATCGTTGAGGCGCACCGCCCTCAGCATCTCCTCCCGGGGTATGATGTCGTATTCGGCGATGCCGGTGGAGAAGTGGCGTGACTGGGCACACCATTTGCAGTCCTCGGTGCACCGCCCCGAACGTGCGTTGGCGATGGAACATGTGTCTACACGGTTGCCGTGCAGGGTTATGCGCACCCGGTCAGCCGCATCACACAGCTCATCGGTGGAGTATTGCGCATCCAGGGCAAGAGCTTCCTCTACAGTCACACCCCGGCCTGTCAGGCACCGCGCTTCCAAATCGGATAATGAAATATGAGTCATGATAGTTCTCGGTTACAGGATGCAAAAATAGCTATTTTTAAGCAATCAGGAGCAGATTAAAACTATCGGATAAGTATAGACGTTGATAAATAGGAACATATAATCAGATAATCTATTCACCTAATATAACGTGAGTTCGATATAAGGATTACAAAAGTCAATATAAAAACAATCAGCCATT
>UQDU01000039.1 GCA_900539915.1 uncultured Bacteroidales bacterium
ATCAAAAGATACACCACTCAGGATTTAACTTTTGTTATTAAACACCCTCTTAAAATGGCACGCATGCCCGGGGCATATATGTGTCCATCTATTTTTAACTAAACACTATAACGCTTTATTTAGCCGCTTGGTTGAGTATCTTGACAGGCACCCGGGTGTTGTCATAGAATCCGGTGAAATCCTGAGCGCCGACACCTACAGCATAGAGTGGCACGAAGCAGCCCGAATGCTCCCCGGTGGTGAAGCCTATGCCATAGTGGTCGCCGAGTATGCGGAATGTCTCCATAACCAGCGGCGAGTAGCTCTTGTAGTAGGTGACCGTGCGCTCCGAGTTGTCGCGGTCTATGAATGTCTGCTTGAATGCTTCACGCAATGCCTCATCCTGCTTATCTGTGACAGGTATGGCAGTGTAAAGACTGAAATCATCGGTCAGCATCTCCTTGACATCGTCAAAACTGTAGATGCGGCGTGACTTGAGCATCGCCTCAATATCGCGGTTGAAGAGGTCCTTGGACTTCTTTTGGTTATCTATCAGGTCAAGATTCATGTCATAGCCGGTAAATGTGGTGCCGAGACCCATGCCGCCGGTCTCATGGTCGGCGGTCACTACGATAAGGGTCTCATCGGGATGCTGCTTATAGAACTCATAGGCCACAGCGAGCGCATCATTGAAATGCCCTACCTCCTTGATGACAGCAGCCGCATCATTGGCATGTCCGGCCCAGTCGATATTGCCCCCTTCGACCATCATAAAGAAGCGGTCAGGGCTGACACGCTGCAGCTGGTCAAGACAAGCCTTGGTCATATCCACCAATGTAAGAGCCTGAGGGTCATGGCGGTCGATTGTATATCCCAGGTCATAGGCCGCACTGTCAGTGGCGAGCATGACCATACGGGCCGATGTGATGGTATCAAGTCCGGCAGTGCCGCGCACAGTGACATATCCGGCTTCGGCAAAACGCTCGGGCAGGTCGGTAGGATGGCCATCCTTGTCGCGGAGTCCGCGCCAGTTGCTTCCCGAAATAAACTCATATCCGCTCGCAGCAGCCTGACAGCCTATCTCGTAATACATCTTACGGTTAGGAACATGGGCATAGAATGCGCCGGGAGTGGCATCGTCAGGAGCCACATTAGTAACCAGACCGATGCCGTAGCCGTCACGACGCAAATCCCGGGCTATGGAGTAGACCTCTGTGGTATCGGCGGCCATGCCGAGCATGCTGTTGCGCGTCTTGGAGCCGGTGGAGAGCGCCGTACCGGCCGCTGCGGAGTCGGTCACAGGGCTTGACGCTGAATATGTGGATATGAGACCCGTCACCGGGAAACTCATCATCAGGGGCGTATCCGATTTCTTGATGTCACGCATATAGCTTTCGGTGGCCATGGCGTGGCCGGCACCCATGCCGTCACCTATAAAATAGAATATATACTTGGCATCGCCGGCCATAGCGGCAAGCGAACAGCCCATTATGGATGCAACGAGCGATGTCTTGATGAAATTGGCGGTTTTCATTGGATGTCGGTATTATAGGTTAGTTTTTTCGGTCGTTAAGCGTGAGCATAGGCTCTATGATGTGGCGGTCAGGACAGAGACGCGGCACCTTGCGCTGCCCTCCGAGTTTGCCTGTAGAGGCAAGCCACTCGTCAAACAGTCCTTTGCGAGCCTCTACTATTGAGAGCCGGGCAAGGAAAATATCCCCGGTGCGCTTGGCCTGATAGTCGCTGTTGACGCCCTGCAATGCCTTGTCAAGCACGGCAGCAAAAGCGGAAATGTCAGATGGCGGCGTCTCAAATTCCACGAGCCACTGATGATGCCCCTTGCTCTTGTCGGTGGTATATACGGGAGCGGCGGTATAATTGGCCACGGAGGCAGCGGTCTGATGACAAGCCTCGGCCATGGCGGCATCGGCATTATAGACCATCAGCTCCTCGCCGAAAGCATTGATATACTGCTTGGTGCGGCCCTCTATGGTTATTCTCAGCGGCGAAGTGCCATGGATGCGCACAGTGTCGCCGGGGCGGTAACGCCACAGTCCGTTGCACGATGTGATGACGAGTTCGTACACCTCCCCGTCTCTGACTTCCCATGCCGGGACAGCCTCGGGAGCTGCCTCAGCCGAACGCGCCACGGGGATAAATTCATAGAAGACGCCATCGGTTATCATCAGCAACATGGCCCGTATGCCGGGGTCATCCTGCACGGCGAAGAAGCCTTCAGAGGCGTTATACGTCTCAAGGTAGTGCATGCGCCCACGGTCGGTGATAGCGTCATACTGCTCGCGGTAGGGGTCAAATGAGATGCCTCCGTGGAAAAACACTTCCAGATTAGGCCATACCTCATGTATCGACGAGACTCCTCGCTGTTTAAGCACTCCGCGAAGCACCGTCAGGAACCACGAGGGCACTCCTGAGATGTTGGTGACATCCTGACCTACCGATTCTGCGATAAGCCGCGGCAGCTTTTCGTGCCATGACTCCATAAGCGCGGTGTCATGCGAGGGAACGCGCAGCCTCTCCACAAGCGGATTTATATTGTCAATCAGATGTGCCGAGAGGTCGCCCACCTTCACTCCGTCGGGCAATCCGGCGATTTCATTGGCAAACGAGCCGCCGAGTATAAATGCCTTGCCGCCGAAAATGCGGCTGTTGGGATTGTTGCGCAGATAATGCCCCACGCTGTAGAGCCCTCCACGGTAATGATTCAGACGCAGAGAGTCATCGGTCAGAGGGACATACTTGCTTTTGCCGTCGGTAGTGCCCGACGACTGGGCAAAACGCCGTGTCACTCCGGGCCACAGCACATCGGACTGCCCCCCCACGGCATCCATAATATCAGTCCTGACATCGGGATAACTTACCAAAGGAACGCGCTCGGCAAATTCCCTGTAGGTCATGTCGGGCGTGATGCCGTAACGCCGGCCGTAACGTGTAGCCGACCCTTTGCCCACAAGATAGCGCAGCACGCGCATCTGCGCGCGCTCCACATCCTCGTGGCTTCTGAGAGCTTTCAGAGCCACATGACAGAAATACGGTCTGAGCAAAGGCGTTACATTTACCATGCCGATATGGGGAAAAGGGTATAATGTGAAAACGATGATACCGGGAGCCTATGCCGCGGCTCACACTGTCAATACATCAAAACGACTGCATCTCCACAAGCCGCTTATAGTAGCCGCCGAGAGCCATCAGTTCGTCGTGGGTACCCTTCTCGACTATGCGCCCTTCGTGGAGCACGCATATGAGCGAAGCGTTGCGTATGGTGGAGAGGCGGTGGGCGATGACAAGCGTAGTGCGCGACTTCATCAGGCGGTCCAGAGCCTCCTGCACCAGATGTTCGCTCTCGGTGTCAAGAGCTGAAGTGGCCTCGTCGAGTATCAGTATCTTGGGGTTCTTGAGGATTGCCCTGGCTATGGAGATGCGCTGACGCTGACCGCCCGACAGGCGGCATCCGCGGTCACCTATGCAGGTGTCGTAGCCATCCTCCGTAGCCATGATGAAATCATGGGCATTGGCCACCTTGGCGGCGGCTATCACCTCCTCGCGTGTGGCTTCCTTGACGCCGAATGTGATATTGTTATATATCGTGTCGTTGAAGAGTATGGCTTCCTGGTTGACATTGCCCATCAGCGACCTCAGTTCGGGCACGCGGAAATCACGTATATCCGTACCGTCGATGGTGATATGTCCGGCATCCACATCGTAGAATCGGGGCATGAGGTCGGCCAGGGTGGATTTGCCCGAACCGCTCTGGCCTACGAGGGCCACAGTCTCGCCGGGCTTGATGGCAAAACTGATGTCCTCCACCACGGGTGTGGCCGAATCGTAACCGAATTTCACGCCGCGGTATTCCACGGTGCCTCCCTGAGGATTTATGTCCACCGGATTTTCAGGGTCCTTGATGTCGTTTTCGGCCTTCATTATCAGGTCCACGCGCTCCATGGACGCCAGACCGCGCTGTATATTGTAAGCCGCGTTGCTAAGGTCTTTGGCCGGATTGATGATACTGTAGAATATCACCATATAATAGATAAAGGAGGGCGCGGTGATTGACGATGAACCGTGGAGTATCAGAGTGCCGCCAAACCACAGCACTATGGCGATGGTGATGGTGCCAAGGAACTCGCTCATAGGATGGGCAAGGCTCTGACGGCGAGCCAGACGGCATGAGAGCTTATAGAGCTGCTGATTTTCGCGATGGAAACGTTCTTTTACCTTATCCTCTGCGGTAAACGCCTTGATGATGCGCAGACCGCCCAGGGTCTCCTCGATGTTGCTGAGGATGGTGCCCCACTGCTGCTGGTTTTCAAGTGAATTGCGTTTCAACCGCTTGCCTACACGCCCCATGACCAGTCCGGCCAACGGCAGCAGTATCAGCACAAACAGCGTCAGCTGCCACGATATGACTATCATCATCACAAGGCATGCGATAATCATCACCGGATTGTTGAACATCATGTTGAGCGAAGCCATGATGGAGTTCTCTATCTCGCCGACATCACCGCTCATACGCGCCATGACATCACCCTTTCGGGCCGATGTGAAAAACGAGATAGGAAGCGTGGTGACCTTGTCGTACACATAGTTACGCAGGTCCCTCACCACTCCGGCTCGCATCGGTATGATGAGATAAGAGGCCAGATAGGCCGTGCCGGTCTTCAATCCGGTCATCACCACAAGCAGCAGGGCCAACAGGGCCAGGGTAGCACTCGCGCCCCACTCTGATATGCAGATAGTGGTGTAGTAATAGAAATCGTTGACCACCACATCCTTGAGGCTTGCACTGCCTATGGGCAGAAACGTATATTCGGCCTTGTTGATGCCGAAAAGTATCTCAAGAATAGGGATGATTACAGCAAACGAGAACAGCGTCAGAAACGCCGTCAGTATATTACAGATGATATTGCCGATGAAGTACTTCTTGTAGGGGGGTACAAACCGTATCAGCAGCTGCCAAAAGTCTTTCATGCCCGCAAAGTTACTAAATATTCGTCACTTGGTGATGCGTTTGTCATCCTTTTGACGTGCCACACGGCGCAGATGCAGGTGCAACAGCAATATACATACCAACGTAAGGAATATGAGGCCGAAATAATAGAGGTAGTTGCCGGCCGCGAGTTCTCCGCGCCCGATGTAACTCATCACGGCAAGATATATAAGCAGTAATACAGGAATCCAGGTAGAGCGTTTCATTTAAGATGTGTCAGATGGTCAAGAAATGGTAGAGGGAGAGAATAAAACGAAAAATAGGTCAATTTACTATCGGAGGGGCACCTGCAGCGTCAATCGGCATCCGTCGGCGACGGCACATCAACGGATACAGGACGCTTGAACGGAGAACTGTCCGGGTCAAAACCGCCGGCTTCAAGAGTGTTGTATATCCTCAGACAAGCCCAGGCGTCAATGGCAGCATACACCTGCTGGGCATGCGAGAGCGAGGGTGCTTCCCAGTTGCTGAGACGCTGCGACTTGGATATGCGTCCCCCGAAGATTATTCCGTAGATTTTCTGGAGGCTTGCATCCGTGATGCCAAATTGCTTGACAAGCTCCTGAAGCTCCACGAACCCGGCCGGGGCAAACTCGCCACGCCTATGGAGCATCTGGAAGTCGTCACGCAGCGACAGCCCTATCTTCAATATGGTATCGTCTTGCAGAAAATCCCTGACAGGGTCTATGCCGATGTTGTTAAGCCTGAACAGAAACGCGCGGTCAAGAGTCGACACCTGCATCAGGGCCACTTCATTCATGTGGCCCTTGCGAAATGACGGACGGGTTTCTGTATCAAAGCCTACACGTGGCTGTGTCTTGAGATATTCAAGTGCCTTGGCTGCTTCCTCCGGTGTGTTGACCAGACTTATATCGCCGGCGAAAGTGACCATCGGCATCGAGGCCAAGCGGTCCTTGGAGATGGCAATGTGGAAGTCTTTTAAGTCAAACATACCACAAAGGTACGCATTTTTCGCGACATATCCGCTAAAACTCGGTAAATGAGAGCGGAAGCAACGACCGCACCGACGGCAATATGAATATGTCGTCACGTCCAACAAGAAGCACCTTTACATCGGCTGCGCCGAGATGCTCATACTCCAAAAGTGCCTGTCGGCATGCACCGCACGGCGACACCGGTTCGGCCACTTCACGCCCGTCGGTGCCTCTGGCAGCGATGGCTATACGTTCAAAACGCGCATCGGGATGCGACGCATGCGCATAGTAAGCGGCTGTGCGCTCGGCACACATGCTTGACGGGAATGCTGCATTTTCCTGATTGGAGCCGGTGACTATATCGCCGTTGCTCAAAAGGATGGCCGCGCCTACGCCGAAATGGCTGTAAGGCGAGTATGTGCGGCCCGAAGCCTCGCGTGCGGCATCGACAAGACGGCGGTCGACCTCGTCAAGCTCAGTATATCCGACCGCTTTGATCGGAGTGGTGATAGTTATGTCTTTCATGGTCAGTATCTTATATCATCGGATAAAGGAATATTATTACAGATCGCGGCGGTAAGCACGGCGGCGGCGGTGCTGCCTCCGCTCGAAATATTGCCACTGGAGCTGCACGGCGTGGTTGTCCTCCAGCTCGAGATTGCTCTCGGCCCACTTGTATCCGTTAGCGATATAATTGGGAAGCAGATGTGAAAACAACATGGCGTTGACCCCCTTGTTTTGAAATTCGGGCTTGATAGCCACGAGCATAAGGTCCACGATGTCATTGTGGCGGTACAGAGCCTTCAGGATTCGCGCCCATCCGAGAGGCCACAGCCGTCCGCGGCTCTTCTGAAGGGCTTTTGACAGTGACGGCAGCGATATGCCGGCCCCTATCAGCTTGTCGTCCTTATCCACTATGATGCAGATGTCGTCAAGGCGCAGCACTCCGAGATACATGTCGATGTAGTGGTCTATCAGAGCCGGTGTAAGCGGCGAATAGCCATACAGCTGGTCGTATGCCTCGTTGACCAATTCGAAGAACGCCCTTCCGTAGCGTCGCTTGAGCTCTTTGCGGCTCTTGACCTCCGCCACATGCAGGTCATATTTCTTGCTTACGATGTCGGAGATGCGCTGGTACTTGTCGGGCACCTTGTCAGGCACAGTCATGCGGTACTCCACCCAATCGGTATCTTTGACAAAGCCCATACGCTCCATGTGTCGCGGATAGTAGGGATGGTTGTATATGGTGGCTATGGTGCCGAGCTCGTCAAAGCCCTCCACAAGCATCCCCTCATGGTCCATGTCTGTAAAGCCCATCGGACCTACGAGGGTTTCCATGCCTCGCTGGCGCAACCAGTCGGATGCTGCCGCAAACAGGGCATCGGCCACCTCATCGTCATCTATGAAATCCACCCAGCCAAAGCGGCCCTCCTTGCGGCCTGACCGTTCGTTGACGCTGCGGTTGATGATGGCTGTGATGCGTCCCACAGGCTTGCCGTCACGGTAGGCCATAAACGACTGGACGTCACAAAACTCAAATGCCGGATTACCCTCAGGGCGCAGTGTCGCCACCTCGTCAAACACCAGCGGCGGCACAAAGCAGTTGTTGCCCCTGTAATGGTCTATGCCGAAATTGACATACCGCTTCAGAGCCTTCTTAGTCTTGGGTATCTCTCTGATTTCTACTGACATATATACTTGTATCTTATTCTGTTATTCGATTATGGATGCGGAGCATAACCCGACGAGAGCCATGCAAGCACCGACAGCATCACTACCAGAAACGCGAGAATCCATACGAGCAGACGGTTGTTGTTACGTCCTTGGAGAGCCATATGGAGGTCATTGGCCGAGCGGAAATGCGGCTTGCCCTTGCTCATGCACTGGCGGGCTATCGTGCGAAGACGCGGATTGTGGCTGTCAAGGGCATCAAGCGTCTCGGTGAGGACCTTTCCAAACTGCCGGACGTCTTCCTCCACGTCGTCAGGCTTGAGCGACTGTTTCTGGTCAAATCCCACGTCGATGAGCTTCAGATTACCTACATTTTCGGTAAACTGTATGGTCTCGGGTCGTATAGGCTGATGCACGAGATGGTTGGCCTCGATATATTCCATGGCCTCTACCAGCTCATGGCAGACCTTACGCAGATGCTCGTCAGTGACTTTTTTCTCGTCGATGAGCTTGCGGAGCGAGTCGCCATACACATCGTCGGTGATGATGCACATGCCCAGGCCGGGAACCTCCTCGAAGTCGTTGATCATGACGATGTTGGGATGACAGAGATTGTAGCGCACATCAAACTCGCGCTCTATCATCTCCTTCATCGCCGGATCATCGCGATACTGCTCCTTGAGGGTCTTGAGCATAACCCATTTGCCATGCTTCTTGGCGGTGTACACATCATAAAACTCCTCGTCCCACAGGGGCAAGTGCTCGATTTCAGTCCATTTATCGTTCTCAGCCATAAGCATCTCGGTTAAGACACCGACGCTCTATCCACGCCAGCCACACAAAGTTAGCAGTTTTCCTCACAAATTCAAAACCCCAGCCACTCCGACAGCCTGTCAGCCAAAGCATAGCCAGATTTCTTACTGAAAGACTGACGGAATATCAATTCTCACGGATAAGAGATGATGATGACCTCCTTGGATTTACAGTCACTAAGCACATACTTCACATCCTGAGAATAATATATCTCGTTTTTACGACCCCGGCTTCGCAGCAGAGACTCCAGAGATTCTATGGACGGTATGCCATTCGAACGATACGAGAACACCAATATGCTGTCTCTGAAATTATCAATAAGTCCATTGAATCCATTGATTATATTGGACTTGTCATTCCATACCGAATAGTGACGTTTCAGCCTGTGATGCTTACTGTTAAAATCAATGATGTCTGCCCACTTGTCATAATCTACAAGACCATTTAAAAAATGGTAAAAATCGGCATAGTCCACCCCGACCCCCTTTTCATTGAGATATGGAGTATCAATATAAACCAAATCATATTGGTTAGGGATAGTCTGTGCGTCCATATTTAGAGCCATACAATCTTCTCCATTATCAAATACAGCTCTATTTGCCTCCTCTACAAAAGAACGGAAATGAGTCTCAAAGGGGGTATCCCATGTCTTCTTGTTTCCAAACGAGCGCCGAACATCTGTCATCCTCACATAAAGATTTTTCCTGTGGAACAGGTTGTATGGCCGTTTTATAATACATGACTGAAACAAGGCAAACCAAGCGACAGCCCGCTTATATTCATCATCCATTACAGAAATATTATAACGAACCACATCCAACCAGTGGTTTTCCTCGTCGGTATAATATATCTCTCGAAAATTATCCGCTATAAATGTCGGATAATCCACTTCCGGATGCTCTGTCAGTATGTAATCCACCTCATCAGTCCCCAGTATATGCGACTTGTTCTCTATTATAGCTTTACCTATAATAGTATTAAAGGGTAATATATCATTATAAGTGACCGATTTACCTTTATCTTTAAGTTTATAAGCGATACTCCCAGTACCTCCAAATGCATCCAGAGCCGTATGGAATGGAATATCTGATATCTTATGCCATATCCAATCTGCAAATTTCGCCTTACTGCCCTGGTACCTGGTGGATGGAAACAGATTACGACATTGTATTTCCGATTCAGGGAAAAGAGAGTACTGCATAATCAATGTAAATTCCTAAAACGTTTATAACTATCTAAATTATGGTAATATGGAGCCATTAACTCTGCATTACGGGCCATGTCTGCCGTCAGATAATTCATCCAGTAATCGTCAAACACATCTTCTCCTAAGATTGAGAATGGGCCGTTGCCATTGATTAAGTCATCAATGCGTGAAACTGAGCCTATATTTTTTGTATTCCCACTACCAGGCCTGTCGGATGCGATTCTCCATTTCTCTTGTACAAAAAATACTATGTCTTTTACTACAGACTGTATTTTATCCAGTTCGTCCAAAGAGTATGTTTCAAACTTATCTATAATATCACTCTCCGTATAGATAATCCCCAACACAATATGAGCCTTGTACGATTCATATGGATGTGTCACATTCTTGGTGCTATGGCGATTCCTAAAATACCCCGTGAAGGCACCAAGAGTCATGCCGTTGATTCGTCCTTCACCTTTACGATAGCTACTTTTGATATCAACAGCATATAAATTCCCGTCACTGTCTCTGAATGTAACATCGGGATAATAATTCTGTTCCCTTGTCAATTCTAATTCAAGCCCGTTGTCCTGAGCGAACTTGTACAACAATGGGAATATACATATTTCAATTATCTTAGATACGACTTTCGTGTCGTTGGATATCGTATAGACCTGCTTGTAGATATCAACAAAACCTTTTACTACCCATTGTCCATTACTGGTTGACACACATGGTCCAAAAGTAGACACTGCGGTTCTTAGCTTGTTTATGAATTCGTCCTTCGTCATAATGCAAATTTATAAAATATATCATTGACGAACAATATATGGCCGTATCACGGTGTGATACATTTCATACTAAGACATAAATGAGACATAATAGAAACCGCGGTTTCCGAAACCACCGTTTCTATTATTCCGGCAACCATATCATATGAAGCAGAACTAATGGACTTGACAAAACAGTGGAAATTCAGACCACACATCACGCAATTTAAACCATGAGGCACGGCAATCCGTTATGCGTTTTTTGCTAACTTTGCCGACATGATTAGAGTAATTACAGCTTCCATGAGGAGATTGGCCGCAGCAATGCTGGCGGTGTGTCCGTTATGGGCAACAGGCCAGGAAGTGCAGCCTCAGCCGGAAATTCCGGCCGATAGCATCGCTGCGACCTCTGATTCGCTTCCCAAGAAGAAAAACATCATCGAACGCATAAAGGCATATTTCGACGACTCCAACAAGCCAAAGAAAGATCCAAAGGCATTTGACATAGGTGTCATCGGCGGCCCATATTACTCCAATGAAATCAAACTCGCCCTCGGAATCGTAGCCACCGGCTCATACTGCCTCGGCGAGCCGGACTCACTCATACCACGTTCGTTCGTGGCCATAAAGGGCAAAATATCCACATCGGGATTTGTGGAGGTAGGCCTTGAGGGCACAAACATATTCCCCCACGACCGTTTCCGCATCAATTACCTGCTCGACTACTACTACCGCCCCACCGACTACTGGGGCATAGGCTATGAGCGTGCCGTCGATGATGACTATAAATCGAAATTCAACGAAATACACTTCGCTTCGCGCATTGACGGACTCGTGCGCATCGGCCGCCACATATTCGTAGGCCCTGGACTGCTCTTTTCGCGCGTCAAGGCTACCAATATCACCGATGAAGCGGTATGGGCCGACCAGCCGCAACGGGTGACTTCGTTTGGCATAGGCGTATCGGGCATGTTTGACACACGCGACAACCTGACGGCCCCGACACGCGGCGTGACCGTGGAATTCGAGCAGCAGTTCTACCCTCGATTCATGGGCAATACATCACACTCGTTCAGCTCCTCCTCACTGACTGCCCGCGCCTACCAGAAAGTATGGAAAGGAGGTATCATAGCCGAGCGCATACACGGACGCTTTGCCTATGGCAATGTGCCGTGGAACATGCTCTCAACCCTCGGAGGCAGCAACAACCTGCGCGGATACTACGAGGGCCAGTACCGTGACAAATGCGAGATGGACCTGACCGTAGAGCTGCGCCAGCATGTATGGAGGCGCAACAGCATAGTGGTGTGGGGCGGCGTCGGAGCCATAGCCCCCGACCTCGGCAGCTTCCGCCTGAGCCAGGCGCTACCCAATGTTGGCATAGGATACCGTTGGGAATTCAAGCGACACTCCAACGTCCGCATCGACATCGGCTTCGGTAAACACTGCAAAGGCTTCGTATTCGGTATCAACGAAGCCTTCTGACCACGAGCCTGAGAGCGGCATTGATTACGACTTGAAACGCTGCTGACGTTTGGCAGCGTATTTCTCTATCTCGCCCTTGGCCTTGAGCGGCACGGTAGAGCTTTTGTCACGTATGAATATCTTGCCGTCAATCATAGGCACGACGCCCGGGAAGGGAGTTACCGTAATCTGGAGTATGTCACGGCTGTTTCGGCTCTCCCACTTATAACTGATAAACTGGTTAAGCGAATAGCCGTCATATAGCAGACCTATGTTGCGGCGGAGGTCATCCATCAATTTGAGTTCAAACAGGTCATGGATTTTACGTGAATCGTACTTGTCACTGCCATGCGCCAGATATACGAAGTCCTCATTTAACCCTATCGGCACCTTCATATCGTTCACTCCGAGATACACGGTGCCTCCGTCGGCATTGAGCATACCGTCGATTATTTCGGCAATCTCGCGTCCCTGGGCCTTCTCGTCGGCTCTCATCTTGTTGCCGGCCGGGAATATCAGCGATGTCTTGTATTCATGCAGCTGGTCTTCATCATTGTCAAGCGTTTCGGCATATTGCTGTGACGGTCTGAGACCCACAAGCTGGAATATCTCGCTGCGGAGATCGCGACGCACTCCGCGCACACCGTAACGCGACACTATGTTATAAGCCTCTATCAGACTCCGCAGACGCTCAAGCTCCGGGCTGCAATCTTCGGTCAGGCTATCTTTCAGCGGCTTGTCAGACTCCATGCATGCCAGCAGGTTAAGCGTCTGGAGCATCTGCACCAGATCTCTGTCATTATTTGCGCCCTTTGTTTTTGATGTGCGCCGTTCCAAATCCTGCAGGCTTGTCACATCCACCCTGCCGGCCACGGCAAATGAATCCAGCAATACCAGAGCCGCGAGTTTCAGCGAGATAATATCATCGGCCCCGTCGCCGAGCAGCGACAGCTGCCTCGCATAAGCCAGATAATCATAGCTTATGCCTATCTCCTTACGCTTCAGATAAGACACCGTTTCAAAGAATCGTGACAACGGCTGCACCTCATCCTGATAGAGCAGCTCCATATCTCCCGATTCCTCGGCTTCGGGAGAACACTCCTCCACGTCGCCCCACGTAAGACCGGGTACATCCTCTTCCGCAATATTGAATAGCAGCTCCTCAAAGGATTCCTCGACATAGCCCTGGACTTCCTCGGCTGACCACTCGATCACCTCATTATCCGTAGCATAACAGTTGATATACAGTTTGTCCTCGCTTAAACGCGGCTTGATATTGTCGACTTTCACATTGACCACGCTGTTGAAGCTCACTTCAATATTACCGGTGTTATGGAAAAGTGCCGGATAATAAGATTCGGTCAGTATGAAGTAGATATTACCCGAGCCAGGGACTTTACCGGTGACAATCGCCTGAAGTGTGCTTTCCTGGTCATAATCTTCCTGTGCACGGCTAAGATAATACTGGAGAGTCTTATCTATCAATGACAGCTCGATGCTATCAGACGCAGCGGTGTTGATAACCTTGCCACAGAACACCATAGGCTCCCCGTCTCTCATAAACATCTCCAGGGCTGGGTGCTTGACAAGCAATCGCGCTATATCTTTCAGTCTTATAGAGGCCTTCAATCCGGGATAATCGGCCACCTCGCAATCAAATATGTACTTGTCATATGCTGACTGCCCCGTCACCCTGAAATACACCATATCACCCAGGGACACAGTCTGTGTCTTCGGCTTCTTTTTGACGCCACGGCGCACTACCGCCGCGCTCATAAGGCCGGCCTCTATTTCTGCCCACACCTCCGGACGGCGCCCCACGGTCTGCGCATCTGCGTTCAGCTTCTTTGACAGCCGGTCATCAAGCATAACACCGGCCTCTATGCCCTCCACCGGGTTGAGCGAAACTACCTTCTTGGCATCGCCGTCGCCCAGGGGATTGTAGAGCGTCATCAGATTTCCCTTGACTCTCAGAGCGGTATTCTTATTCTCAAACATAGAGTTTTTAGGGGAAATATCGTTAGTGGGGTTTGCGAGCCGCGTGGATGTCAGCATATTGACATCAGAGGTATCATTCCATCCATACTCCAGCGGCGAAGGCATCTGGGAAGTCAGTGCATAGTAAGCCTTTGTTAGGAGCTGGTCGTTAGGGCAGATGCCGAGCATCGCGGCATAGAGGTACATCATGCCCCTATGGCGGCTCCACATGGGAAATTCAAGCCCACGGGTCATAAGCAGTTCCAGAGCTATCGCCTCTATGAGCAACGACAGACGGTCACGGTTGAACGGGAAAAACCGTCGGGACTCCTTCTCTATAAGGGCTTCCATAAATTCGATTATGCCCGGAGCGTAGTCCTTAGCGAAATGGGGGTCAGCATGACGGTTACGTATCAGTCCGAATATGCCTCTCATGGCGTCTGTTGACAATTCTATGCCGAGTGAGGAGAATATGCCCAGCAGACCGAACTGGATTTCAGCACGATATATGGGCTGGTTGTTTTTGAGCTGACTGAATATTTTCTCTACAAATGCATCCTGGCTGCCCCCCTCTATCATCTCTATGGCTTTAATATAAAGCTCTGCCCTCTGGGCGGTCTTTTCAAGAGACGACTGCGCCGCTACGGCATCCTCGTCCTGAAATTCATGCAGATAGCCCGATGCCTCTATTACCTCTACTATTATGTCATAAAAAGCCCTCATCAGATTTGACCGCCGTCCCCGTGTCCACAGAGCCGCAGCATCCATGACCTGATCCAGCAGGTCAAGCAGCCAGTATTTATTGCCTCCGCTCTCTTTTTCCTGGGCGGCAATCCATAATGGGGTAGCTTCAAGGGATTTCCACAATCTCATTTTCGTGAATTTTGAGCCCGCGGGTAATTTCTTGAACTTTGCCTTGTTAAAATCTATCTTTTTTGCTGATTTCGGTTCTTCTATGAATTCGAGTATGATGTCTCCGTCGGAGTCTGATTCAGGGTATCTTACCCGAAGGCTGGCACGTTCTGATTTATTGAATTTATGCCCTGCTATAGGCACACGGCTGAAATATACTCCATTTGCATCATCTATTACATTGCATACGCTGTTTTGCCCTCGGGTCTGGGATAATATGGTAAATTCATGTATGGAGCCGTTTTCGTAGAGCAGCGGCACGAGTTCACGCTTGACCTGATGGAATTTCCCTTTGTAATACCGGCATATCAGCACATCGGGTATATTTACTTCCTGAAATTTAAACGGTGTAATCCTCATCGGATTATCGGTAGGGGAATCGTTTACAAGAAACAGGGTCCTCCCCGTCTCCTTACTGACGGTAAAGTCCTTTCGTTCAAAGCGATAAATCTTATTGTCCTGGTAGTTCATAGAGATAATGTTTAATGTTTCTGTTACTTGTCTACAAAAGTACATCAACTTCCGCTACGAGCAAAATAATCAGCCTTGACAATTGATCATACGCGGCATAAATCGGCATTCGGGCTAATCAGCACAGTTTTATGGAGCTTTCGGATATTATTGCCATCAGCACATTACCCGAATTTTTGCTAACTTTGCGCCCATAAATCAGCTGACTTTACAGAGGATGAATCCTGACAGATGAGAATTTTATGGCAAAAAACAGACGATGCGACATAATGACACCACATGACACCGGACGGCGCGAAGCTGCCCTGTGGGGGCTGTTTGCACTCTTTGTCTACGCATCGCTCCTCACACCCAACGTGGCTCTGTGCGTGACCGAGCCGCTTGACTTCTGGGGCATTCTCGCCAACACTCTCCTTCCCGGCGGTGTGTATCTGTGGCTGATGAGCCTGTCGCGCCGTATAGGGCGCGTGACTCTATGGTGCTTTCCGCTGATGTTTTTTGCGGCCTTCCAGCTGGTGCTGCTCTATCTCTACGGACGCTCGGTCATAGCCTCGGACATGTTCCTCAACCTGTTGACCACCAATCCCGACGAAGCCGGCGAGATGCTTGCCGGCCTGATGGTGATAGTCATAGTGGTGGCGGTAGTCTATGGCGGCGACATAATAGGGGGCATCGTAGCCGCAGTGCGCCACGCCAAAATTCCCGGCCCATGGGTTGCGGCATCTCGCCGTGTGAGCTATGCCGCCATGCTTCTTGGGGTCTTGTCGGTAGTCGCGGCCTACATTTTCTCCCCGGGCTACAAGGTATCCGACGATCTCTATCCGGTCAATGTGGCATACAACATAGGCCACGCAGCCGCAGTGGCTTCAGATCTCAGCAGCTACAGCACAACCTCGGCCGGATATACCTTTGATGCCGCTATGGCGGCCAACGACACGGTGCCGCGGCTCGTAATATTAGTGATAGGTGAAACGGCGCGTGGAGCCAACTGGCAACTGCTCGGATATGACCGCCCCACCAATCCGCTGTTGAGCCGCAGGGAGGGCATTGTGGCCTTTCCCCACGCCATCAGCCAGAGCAACACTACCCACAAGAGCGTCCCGATGCTGCTAAGTGCCGTGGATGCGGAATCCTACAGCCGGTTGCCGCAATCCAAGAGCATAATAACCGCCTTCAAGGAGGCCGGATACTCCACCGCAGTCATAACGGCCCAGAAACCCAACAACAGTTATGTCGAGTTTTTCTGTGCTGAAGCTGACACTACCTGTTATATAGCCGACAAGGTCACCGACCATCCGCTGACCGACGTAGACTTGCTGCCATACATACATGACCGCATAGTCCAGCGTGCTGACCGTCAGCTGATAGTGGTACACGCCTACGGCTCCCATTTTGACTACCGCGACCGCTATCCTGCTTCAATGCGGCGGTTTACTCCCGATGGCCCGTTTGAAGCCAAGGCCAAGTACCGTCCGCTGATGCTCAACGCCTATGACAACACCATCCTGACCGAGGACTATGTGCTTGACAGCATAGCCGCTATGGCTACAGGCGAGGACATACCGGCTGCGATGATCTATACCAGCGACCACGGCGAAGACCTCTATGACACTGCCGACGAGCGGTTTATGCACGCTTCTCCCATCCCGACGGCCATGCAGGTCCATGTACCGGTGATTGTATGGCTAAGCCCGCGATACCGCGAGCTACACCCCGAGACTCTCGGCATCATCAAGTCCCATCGTGACAGCCTCGTATCCTCGTCATCGTCATATTTCCATACGGCTCTCCAGCTTGCCGACATCGCCACACCACGATTTGACCCGACACTGTCATTGGCCGACAAACGGTATGCTCCGCGCATCCCCCTGTATGTGACCGACCACAACACAGCCGTCCCGCTCAAGGAACTGCTGCAACGATACCACGAACCGCTGCCTCCCGGGCTGCAATAAGACATCAGACCCCTACACTCATGAAAATAGGCAATCTCGACATAGGAAACCGCCCCGTCATGCTCGCCCCCATGGAGGATGTGACTGACCGCTCCTTCCGCCTCATATGCAAGGAGCAGGGTGCCGATATGACCTACAGCGAATTTGTGTCGGCCGATGCGCTTATCCGCAACATCGCCGCCACGACTCGCAAACTCGCGATTGACCCGGCCGAACGCCCCACCGCCATACAGATTTATGGCCGCGAGGTCGGTCCGATGGTCGAGGCTGCCAGGATTGTGGAAGAGACAGCCCGTCCGGACATCCTGGACATCAACTTCGGCTGCCCGGTCAAGAAGGTCGCCGGCAAAGGCGCAGGAGCCGGGATGCTGCGCGACATCCCCCGTATGCTTGAAATCACGGCTGCCGTGGTCAAGGCTGTCAACATCCCTGTGACGGTAAAGACACGCCTCGGCTGGGACCACAACAGTAAAATAATAGTGGAGCTGGCCGAGCAACTGCAAGACTGCGGCATACAGGCACTGACGGTCCACGGACGCACTCGCTCGCAGATGTACACAGGCGATGCCGACTGGGAGATGATAGCCCGGGTCAAGGAAAACCCTCGCCTGACCATACCGCTGATAGGCAACGGCGACCTCCGCACTCCCGCGCAGGTGCGCGATGCCTTTGACCGCTACGGTGTTGACGGGGTGATGGTGGGACGCGCCTCCATAGGTGCGCCATGGATATTCCGCCAGCTCAAAGCCGCCGCCCTCGGCCAGGAGCCGGAGGAACCGGCCATAGCCGAAAAATTCGCACTCATCCACCGCCAGATTGCCGAGAGCATAGATCGGATAGACGAATACCGAGGCATACTGCACATACGCCGCCACCTGGCTGCATCGCCCCTCTTCAAGGGGATACCCAATTTCCGCGAAACGCGCATAGCCATGCTCAGGGCCGACACCAATGCCGCCCTGATGGAGATACTCGCACACATCGAGCACGACATCATACCGTCGCTGCAACCATGATTTTATCTGACAGCTTACCAATATTAACAATCATATCCGTAAACCAATCGTCATGACATTTCCAAAGATAGCAATCATCTGCGCATCAGTGGCAATCATGCTTACGGCCACCAATCTCAGCGCACAGACCGCCAAAGACTACTCCCTGAAACTCAATGACTTCACAGAGCTGAAGGTGCTTGACGGCATCAATGTCAACTACTCTACCACATCATCGGCCGACAGCGTCGAAGCACGGTTTGAAGCTCCCGACAACATGGCTTCGGCCATCCGTTTCGAGCAGAAAGACGGACGTCTCACCCTGCGCCTCTCCGAAAACATGCTTGAGGCCAAAGGCATCCCTACCGTCCATGTGTCGTCAACGATGCTCATAAAGATACAGAACAACGGCGATTCTACCGTGACAGCCACGACCGACGTGCGTGTGCCCAAGTTTCAGGCGAGACTTGAAGGCAACGGACGGCTCGCCATTGTGGGTGTAAACGCCCCGGAGGTCAACGTCAAGAAATTCACAGGCAACGGCACCATAACGGTCGAAGGGACCTGCAACACCGCCTCCATAGGCAACACCGGCACCGGCATAGTCAACTGTGCCGCGCTCCTGTCACAAACCGCCAAATGTAACATCATCGGCACCGGCTCTATCTACTGCCATGCTTCCGGCACTCTGTCGGTCACAGGCATGAGCGGCACGGTCTACTTCGGAGGAAACCCCAAAGACATCAAATCACGTGCCATCGGCGTAAAGCTCAAACCTATCGAGCAGCTCGAAGCCCAGTAATCCTCCGTCCTGCACAGCGACACATAGAGGCCTGAGTGCCCACGCCGACGACACATGAAACGCGAAGTAGCCGATACCATCAAATGGTCACTGATTGACAAAGTGGCCACGCAGGTGCTCTATGCCGTCACAGGCATAGTGCTCGCACGCATGCTCTCGCATGATGACTTCGGACTCGTAGGCGCGATACTCGTATTCCAGGCTTTCGCCAACCTTTTTGTCGACAGCGGATTCTCATCGGCCCTCATACAGCGCAAAGCCCCCACACGCCTCGACTACTCGACGGTGATGTGGTTCAACATCGCCATGGCTGTAGGCATCTACATCATCCTCTTCTTCTGCGCACCGCTGATAGCAGACTGGTTTCAAGGCGACAGGCGGCTCATACCGCTCTCGCGTGTGATGTTCCTGTCGTTCATCCTCTCGGCCACAGCCATCGTCCCTACCAACCGACTCATGAAGCAGATGCAGGTGCGCATGATAGCCGTGGCCAACAGCATCGGACTTACCTCCGGAGCCATCGTAGGCATATGGCTTGCAGTCGCCGGTTACGGCGCATGGGCCATAGTATGGCAGACCATCGCCCTGTCAGCCGTCAAGAGCATAGTCCTTTGGGCCACGACATCCTGGCGTCCGCTGTGGAGCTTCTCGTGGGTGGCGTTGAAGTCGTTCTTCTCCGTGGGCATGGGCGTGATGGGGGCATCGCTGCTCAACACGGTGTTTCTCAACATCTACAGCTTCTTCATAGGCAACCGTGCCGGCATGGCCTCGTTAGGCCTCTACACCCAGGCCGACAAATGGAGCAAAATGGGCATCATGTCCATCGGCCAGTCGCTCGTACAGGCATTCCTCCCTCCCCTCTCCCAGCTGCAGGATGACCGCGCAGAGTTTGCCCGCGCCACCGCCAAAATGACCCGATGCGCAGCCTACCTGACCTTCCCCTCACTCGGTCTGCTCGCCGTCATGGCCGCACCCATCTTCCACCTCTTCTTCGGCACAAAATGGGATGCCTCGATAGTCCTGTTCCAGATACTGCTGCTGCGCGGAGTGTTCACAGTGCTTTCGATGGTATTCAACAACTATATCCTCGCCCTCGGCAAGTCACGCATGCTCATCATCAGCGAGACCCTACGTGACGGAGTGGCCATCGCCGCCATCATCCCCACCCTCGGCACACTCGCCCTGACCTCCGGGGCTGACATCACCCTCGGCATCCGCATATTCCTGTGGGGACAAGTCGCAGCCACAGCCGTAGGGTGCATAGCCACCATGGTCATAGCCGCACGTTACACCGGACGCAGCATCTGGCACATGCTGTGGGATCTCGCCCCATACATCCCCCTCACTCTCGCCGCCCTCGCCGCCGCCTACTACCTCCCCCTCCTCACCCTGTCTCTTATACACATCTCCGA
>UQDU01000040.1 GCA_900539915.1 uncultured Bacteroidales bacterium
GAAATTTTATCATCTTTTTGACTCGTTAGGAGTCAACTTTTTTCAGGACGAGACAAAAAATGTCCGTTCCTGAATTTGACGACACGGGAGAGACATGACTATTGATGATGATAGCGCATGTAGTGGTTGCAGAACGCACGGGTCAGAATATGCTCGAGTCGGTGCTATACAGCATCAAAGGCTTCTTTGACTCAGCCCTTAAATCCGGATATTCACCATGGCTCTTTCTGAACGCAGAACACTACTTAGCATAGCCACTCCATTTTCCGTAAAGGCATATGGCATATACCTCGACCCGCCTCTTCCGACGTTTAAGGTCACAATTTGTGACCTCAAACATTCTTCCTTTGTCAGTTGAAACATAAAGTCTGACGGAAACCGTTGTATATTACGTTTGACCGCCGGATTAAGCACCTTAGTTTCGACTCCATAGAGCTTTGCGAGATCACTGTCAAGCATCACCTGCTTCCCGTATAATGTATCTTTGCGTATGGAATCTACGGAAGGGGACAAAGAATATCAAGATAAACAGTTGTCTAAAGGCATACTAAAACACGATGTCGTGGATGACAGGCAGCATTGTCCATAAATATCGAATCTCTCATATACATTATTTTTGATACACACCCACATGTGCCAATATGAATTGACTAATATACAGACAAACCCGGGGAATCCCCCCAAAATGCGGATTTTAGCCCAACTAACCGCACTTAGCGCTTTGCATGCAACGAAACCACGCCATCTGACACCATAAAACGCCAATGGACAAACAAATTCAGTTTTGCTTGTCCATTGGTTTATAGATATATTATATACTATACGGCGATTTAGTATTCGTCTTCGTTGAAGAGGAAGTCCTCTTTGGAGGGGTAGTCGGGCCAGATGTCTTCGATGCTTTCGTAGGTGTCGCCTTCGTCCTCGATTTCCTGGAGGTTCTCGATGACCTCGAGGGGCGCTCCCGAACGCATCGCGTAGTCTATCAGCTCGTCCTTGGTGGCGGGCCAGGGAGCATCTTCAAGCTTTGAAGCCAGTTCAAGTGTCCAATACATAGTCGTTGTGTCGTTATAGGTTGATTATTATGTCCTCTGTCATATCTTTAACGCGGCAACAGCCGTTAAATATACGCCCTTAACAATTTTTATCCCACTGGATTTCGTTGACCTGGCGGTACATGTTGTTGAAGCGTGCAAACACGAAGAGGAAGTCGCTCAGACGGTTGATGAAACGGAGCACCATCGGGTCAATGTACGTTTCCTCGGCGAGACCCACGATGCGGCGCTCACAGCGGCGGCACATGGTGCGGCACACGTGGATCTGGGCGGCAGTGCCGGTGCCTCCGGGAAGTATGAATCCGGTCATTGGGGGCAGCCCCTCGTCGAGATGGTCTATGGCGTTCTCGATGCGCTCTACGGCGGCAAGCGTGATGCCCTCGCACTCGTGGCGTTCGCCGGCCGGATAGGGAGTGGCCAGATATGCCCCTATGTTCATCAGCTTGTGCTGGCAGTAGATGATCAGGTCGTGGGCCTGCTGGTCAAGGGTGGGAAATGTGGCGAGCACACCGAGGTTGGCATTCAGCTCGTCTACCGAACCGTAGGCCTCCACACGTATGTCGTTTTTCTTAGTGCGGACACCGCCCACGAGCGAAGTCGTGCCGTTGTCGCCTGTACATGTGTAAACAAGACTCTTTGTCATTGCGTAAAATGATATATGTTGTTGTAGTTTATTCAGTATGGGTTGTACCAGACATCAGGATTTCTTGGCCGCATTCTGCTGCTCTTCGCGGAGCAGGTCGCGTATTTCGGTGAGCAGCTTCTCCTCGGCTGTAGGCTCGGCCGGAGCCTCGGCAGCTATCTCCTCTTCCACCTCCTTTTTCTTGCGGAGATTGTTCATAAACTTGATCATAATGAAGATGCAGAACGCCACAATGATGAAGTCCACGATGGTCTGGATCCATGTGCCCCAGTTCATCGACACCTCGGGAGTGATGACAGCCCCCTGGGCATCCGTGACGGCCTTCTGGATCACCCACTTGTAGTCAGTGAAGTTCATGCCGCCTGTGGCAACACCCACCAGAGGCATTATTATATCGTCAACGAGCGATGAAACGATTTTGCCGAAAGCGGCACCTATCACCACGCCTACAGCCATGTCGATGACATTGCCGCGCATCGCAAATTCCTTGAATTCTTTTAAGAGATTGCTCATGATTCCTTAATTTATATAATGTAGTTTTTACTTAACCGGCTGAAATATCAGTGTCAAGTCCTGAAATTAGTGTAATCCGTTGACTCCGTTGCATATAGGTCTTTTGACCCCTCTATGGAAGCGCAAAATTAGTAAAATTATGTGACTGACAGTGAAATTTGCTACCAAATTTATCTTTTCAACAGAATTTAACACACGAATGTTCCCCCGATTTCAGAATATTGCCAAATTTTCTCTAACTTTGTGGGCGGAAAACTCCGCGCTTTCCACTCATTTTTAGAAACTTTCGTTTTTACAACTTAATAACTATGACTAAAATCGGTATTAATGGCTTCGGCCGCATCGGACGCTTTGTGTTCCGTGCATCTTGCAAGAGAGACGACATCGAAGTTGTCGCAATCAACGACCTTCTCCCCGTTGACTACATGGCTTACATGCTCAAGTATGACACAATGCACGGCCGTTTCGACGGCACCGTTGACTATGACATGGACAAGAGCCTCCTCATCGTCAATGGCAAGGAAATCCGCGTGACAGCATGCAAGAATCCCGCTGAAATCGGCTGGGGTGCTGTAGGTGCTGAATACGTTGTTGAATCTACAGGTCTCTTCCTCACAAAGGAGAAGGCTCAGGCTCACATCGAAGCCGGCGCTAAGTACGTGGTTATGTCTGCCCCCTCTAAGGACGACACCCCCATGTTTGTTTGCGGCGTTAACCAGAACTCATACGTAAAGGGCACACAGTTCGTTTCTAACGCTTCTTGCACCACCAACTGTCTCGCTCCTATCACCAAGGTGCTCAACGACAAGTTCGGCGTTGTTGAAGGCCTCATGACCACCGTTCACTCTACAACTGCTACACAGAAGACCGTCGACGGTCCCTCTATGAAGGACTGGCGTGGTGGTCGTGCCGCTTCCGGCAACATCATCCCCTCTTCTACAGGTGCTGCAAAGGCTGTAGGTAAGGTTATCCCCGAACTCAACGGCAAGCTCACCGGCATGTCAATGCGTGTCCCCACCCTCGACGTTTCTGTAGTTGACCTTACCGTCAACCTCGCCAAGCCCACCACATACGACGAAATCTGCGCCGCTATGAAGGAAGCTTCTGAAGGCGAACTCAAGGGCATCCTCGGCTACACCGAAGACGCAGTCGTTTCAAGCGACTTCCTCGGCTGCCCCCTCACCTCTATCTTCGACGCCAAGGCCGGCATCCAGCTGACCCCCACTTTCGTTAAGGTCATCTCTTGGTATGACAACGAAATCGGCTACTCTAACAAGGTCCTCGACCTCATCGCCCACATGAAGAAAGTAAACGGCTAATAAGCCCTCAACTCATTCATACACACGTCAGGCCTCCAGCACTCCGCCGGGGGCCTGATTCGTTACGTTCATACAGCAGTCCCGGAGGAGGCGGCGCCTGTCAGCCCGTAAACCCGTGACGGGCACAATCCCTCATGCTACTAACCTAAAGAATACCCTCAATACAAATAGGAATACCCTAAATACAAATCCCGGAGGGATGAGTTTATGCTTAACCCCGGATGAGGAATGGCGTAGCCATGACGAGTCCGGGGCGCAGAGATACCCTATACAGTAGTCGTTAATGCCTGAATAGCGTTCCTATGTAGTAGGGACATGCCATGGCATGTCGCCTAAAGCCTTGCTAATGAGGGGGTATTGCGTTAGCAGACATGCCATGGCATGTCCCACTACATAGAGCATCAACAATTTATCGTGCATCCCGGAGTCTCCGTAGGAGACCTACATGTCAGGCTGTAGTCACCATTGTATCAGTTCAGGCCCACCACTATGACCGCCTCCCAACGGAGCCATCCTCCCTCCGGGATTGCATTGATGCCGCGGACATAACGCGACAGGCTCCGGCACTTGGAGGTGTCGGAGCCTGTTGCATTTATATCCGTAAAGACTGCTTAGAGAATCTTATAGGCTGATGTGTTCTTGATGCCGGGCATAGAGTTGTATTTCAGCACGTCGCCCTTGACCATCACATGTGAGCCGAGCATCGTCGGGTTGTCGCCGAGGTTGAGGGCTGCGCGGACATCGGTCTTAGATACCAACTGGATGTCTATAACCTTGCTTTCGTCAGTGCAGTCAGCTGTAGGCGCGAGGAGCACATTGGCATACGGAGCACCTTCGGCGGTGAAAGCATACTTGTAGTTATTGTAGTAACCTACGATGTAACCTTCAACCCATACGCCTGACTGACCCGAAACGACGTCACTTGTGCTCTGCGGATTGAGGATGCGGATGTCACCTACGGTAAACGGTTTGGCCTCGGTGCCGTCGCCAGTGAGGTCACCGCTCGGAGGTGTCGGAGGATTCGGGTCGTCGCCGCCACCGCCCTGGCCGTCAAGCTTGTATCCCTTGAGGTTGGCCACGCCGGGCTTACCGCAGTATTTGAGGATGTCGCCGTGGAGGAGCACCTCCTTCTTGTAGTTGCCGGGGTTCTGTGAGAGGTTGAGCGCATTGCGGATGTCACCTGCAGGGAGCTTGACAGCAACTATACGGTCAGCTGAGGTCTCGCTTGCCGACGAGGCGATAAGGATGTTGGTGGTGATAGAGGATGTACCGCTGAACTGCCACTGGTTATCCTTGTTGTCGAAATCGTAGTAGCCCACGATGTAGCCCTTGACCCAGACATCAGCCTGACCGGCAGCCGGAGTATCCTTACTCTGCGGATTCATGATGATGACATCATCGGCTGTAAACGGATCGGCCTCTGTACCTGCGCCTGTTATCTGTCCGGGAGGTGTGGGCTGGTCGCCGCCGCCCTGGCCGTCAAGCTTGTAGTTGGTAACATTCTGCATACCGGGTTTGCCGCAATACTTCTGCACGTCACCATAAATCATCACCTCCTTCTTGTAGTTGCCGGGGTTGGATACGAGGTTGAGAGCGTTACGCACATCACCGGCGGTCAGCTTGATTGTGACAATCTTGGCATCAGATGTCTCAGAGGGCGAATCGGCGATAAGAATATTGGTGTTGACAGTTACAGTGCCTGTAAATTCAAACTGGTTGCCGGTGTTGTCAAAGTTGTACACACCTACGATATAGCCCTTGACCCATTTGCCGGTCTCAAGCGGAGTGTCCTTGCTGGGAGGATTGAGAGCTATCACCTGAGCGCAGCTATAGGGGCTTGCCTCGGTGCCGTCGCCGCCAACAGGTTCATCGGGACCGGGGCCGGGCTCGTCCATGCCTTCAATCCAGAAGCTGTCAATATCGCCGGTTACATTGCCGATACCGCCGATGCCATACTGGTGCATCAGAGTGCCGCGTATCTTCATCTTCTTGCCCAGATTGCCGGCATTGTTCATCAGGTTGCCCTTGGCCTGGAGGTCGCTGCCCTGAGGCAGATTGAATATAAGGCAGTTGTTGATGTCCTTGACGTCAGCTGCAGGGGCTATGACGAGAGTCGTGCCAAGATAGTCAGTGCCGTCCCAAGAGATATCCTCCGGCTTTGTGACAGAGCTTACCTCGGGAGCGAGACAGCCCACGATATAGCCTTCGGTCCATCCGGTGATATTGTTTTCGTAGCCCGAAGCGTTCTCGATATTGAGAGCCTCCTCCACGGTGTAGGGATTCATCACGGTGCCCTTCTCATAGGTCACGCCCTCGAGGCCGCTCGTATCGTTGAGCATCACCTGCCAGTCGTCGCCATAGAAGCCGAGCAGACCCACGAGGTCAAAGTTGCCCTTGGGCAGAGGCACGTTGCGGAAATTGGCGTAGCCGCTCGTGCGCACTGTAAGCTCGTTGCCGGCGGCATCACAGAGGGTGCGGTTGGTGTTGATTTTGTATCCGTCGGTGAAATTGAGGTCCTGGTCGGCATCCTTGAAGTGCACGTTCTGCAACCTTACGATGCGTCCCTGCCACTCTATCTTGCCGGCAGATGTCTTGTCGAGAGTAGTGAAGTCGCTGACGGTGGGGATGTTGATTTTGTCAGGCTCAGGCATACCGTTGAGCTGTGTGTGCTCGGCAAAGAACTCGTAGGGCATGAAAGTAGCCTCCCATGCGTTGCCCTGGGCATACCATTCGGGGAAACCCATCTGCTGAAGACCGTTGTATTTGCCTATGTACATATCGGTCAGGTCTATCACTACCTCCTGACCCATACGGTAGTCATTGTAGAGCGAGTTCTTGTTGATTGACAGCACCAGACCGCCCGTGGCGTCCTGGATATAGAGCGACTTGTATATGTTGCCGGCGCGGTCATTGGATATTACACGTCCGCTGACTATCACGTGCTGCCCGTTGTCAGCCAGTTTAATCTGGTCGATATAGTTGGTGGCATCGTCCCAATACTGGGTCTTCACCTCCTTGATGGTAGTGTTGGGCTGCAAAGTTGCCACAGGCACGTTGAACGCCGGGGCATCGGTGGTGAAGTCGTTGCATGATGTCATGGAGGCCATCAGCAGCGTCACCGTCACGCCGAGCGCAGGAGTCAGATATGATTTGATATTTCTCATGAGTGTGTCTATTCGTGTGTTAGGTGTTGAAATAAGGCTTTACTTCTTGATGAGCACATTCTTTACCTCCCATGTGCCGCTTGCTTCGGCTGTAGAGGTGTAGTGGAAAGCTATCTGCACTTTCTTTCCGGCATAGGCGGCTAGAGACACCTCTCCGGCCGGGAGGAACGTCCAGCTTGCAGCATCGCCGTAGTCGGGGATGCTGAGCACGGTCCATGCAGTCTGGCCTTCTTCACGGATGACGAGCGTACACTGGCTCTTGGCCATGTCAAGGCTGTTGAACTTGTTGAGGGCATGCTCGAATGTCAGAGTGGCATTGCTTGCACCGGCAAGGTCAACAACGGGCGAAATCAGATAGGAGTCACTCGCGTGGCTTGCTCCGCCCACATAGGCCGAAGCCTTCATGCACGCATATCTTTCATCATGTGCCCATACATATTCTATTCCGTCCATTGTGACATTGTCGATGGTCCAGTCATCCTGACCGGCGGCAAAGGTGGATTTGAGAAGCTCGCTGCCGGTAGGCTGGTCGGGCTGCTCGGGACCGGGGACTACAGGGGTATCGGTGCCGGTAGGCTTGACCACGAGGTTCTTGAACTCCCATGTGCCGGCCTTGGCGGTGGTGGAGATGTAGTGGAAACCTATCTGAATCTTCTTGCCGGCCCACTGGCTGAGGTTGATGTCGCCGGTGTTGACGAAATCGAAGCCCATGGCGGTGGGATATGTCGGGATAGTCAGTGTGGTCCATGCTGTCTGACCCTCCTCACGCACTGCCACAGTGGCCTGTGTCTTGGCCACCTCGAGGCTTGAGAAGTAATTGAGAGCCTGGTCAAATGCCATATAAGGAGTCTCGACGCCGGCAAGGTCAATCACCGGAGATACGAGCCATGAGTCCGTCTCAAAGTTTGACGTTGTGCCCTTGTCATAGCCTGTGGCCACGATGCAGTTATATTTAGTAGAGGCTTCCCACACGCTTGCCAGACCCTCGGGGAGTGTGACATTATCTATGGTGAAGTTCTCCATGTTGCCACCGGCAAATCCGGCCTTGAAGATAGCTTCCGTCGAACCGGCGTTCCAGTCAAAGCCTATGAGCGATGTCTCGGTATTGATGTCATTGAGAAGTATCTGCCACTCCTCACGATACTGCTGGAGTATGCCGACGAGTGTGCCGCGGCCTGTAGGCAGCGTGGTATAGGCAAAGGAGCTCTTGCCCGAGCAGCGCACGTTGATACGCTGACCCTGCTCGTCAGTGATGTAGCGGTTGCCCCAGCTGCCGTTGTCGCCGAATGTGGCGGCTCCGCCGTCGACAAACTGCACATTGTCGAGCTGTATCAGCTGGCTCTGCCATTTCTGGCGGCCTTCATTGTTGCGGATGGCACCGTTGACCGTGGTCAGGTCGGTAGCTACGGGCGACACCTTGCCGGGGAGACCGTCAACCTGTGATTTCTCGTCAAAGACCGCGCGGTCTATGTAAGAGATGCCGTAGTCAGTGCTCGGGATGCCGATTTCAAACTGGTTTGAAGCCATGCCGATAGACATGCCTGTAACATCCACTACTATGCGCTGGCCGTATTTGTGGCCTACATACAGCTCGTCGTCAAGAGTACCCTTGTTGATGGCGAATGTGACAGCCTCGCCGTCATCGTCGCGCACCATGAGGAACTTGAAGATGTTGCCGGTCTCATCGCTTGAGATGATGGTACCTGCTATGATGATGTCCTGGCCGTCGCTGCGCTTGCCTATCTCTACCGACCATTTCTCACCGCTGCCGGCATTCCAATAAAGCTGCTTCAGCTCGGCAATGGTGGTGTTGGGCTCCATGGTAGCCGTAGGGACTACCACGGGCGGATACTCGAAATCGTTGTCGCAGCTCACCATGCCTGCCGAAGCCACGAGCAGGGCGAGTGCCGGTAATATTCTATGTAGTTTCATGTGTGATTATGCGTGAGTTAGTGTGTTTTTCTTCAATCGATAGCTTAGAAGCGTACGCCTACATTGAACATCACCTTGATGCCCTGTGCGTAGGAGAACTTGTTGGGATACTTGTTGCCGTTGTAGTCCTTGTAGTCGAAGCGTCCCTGCTGGTAGCCGTAGGTCATGACATTGCGGTTATTGAGCACATTGTCGATGTTGAGGTTGAAGTTGAGCGAGAGCTTGCGGTTGACATAAAGCACCTTGCCGATTGACAGGTTGAGCACGAAAGCGTTTTTGAGCTTGTCCTGGCCGGCGAGTTCCTGCACGGCATTTTCAAGCGATGCCATGTCGGGATACTGCTGCCACAGCTCGGGCAGAGCCTCGTGGTGGTTGGGGGCAAGCATCACATAGCTGTCGCCCATCCAAGAGCCGTTGATGTTGAAGAACCACATCTGAGGAGCCTGGTAATCGATTCCGATGTTGAATGCTGTCTGGGGAGTGCCGCCAACATAGTAGTTTTTCAGGAACACCTGGGCTTCCTTATCGGGCTCGGCACCGTTTTCATATGAGCGCACACCCATCGGGTTGTTGCGGTACTGGTAACGGGCATATGTGCCGGCAAACGTGGCGGCGATGCTCTGGGTGATCTTGTAGCTCAGACCTAACTCTATGCCGCGGTAAGCCTTGTGAACATCCTTGAGGGCATAGTTCATAAATGTCGAATAGTAGTCGTCATAGAACGAGCTGCGCTCGGTCTGATTCATCATCTCGGTCCAGAAGCCTGAAATCTGACCGCGGAAACGGCGGTAGTTCCAGGTGTAATTGACATCAAACGATGCGATACGCTCGCTCTGCAAGCCGTCGATGGCTGTATCCTTGATACGCGGAGAGATATAAGCATACTCAAACAGCGGTGCGCGGCTCTCATAACCGGCGTGTGCGCTGAAGAAGTTGTGGCCGTCAAGTTTGTAGACAGCACCGGCCTTCACGCCTCCGTTGTCGAAGCGGTGGGTCTTGCCCTTGCCGTAGGAATTTTCGGGAGCACGTCCGTTGCGCATCTGGCCGTCGCGGTAGAACTGTGTGTAGCTCATCTTCAGCGCATAGTCGATGTCCCACTTGGGCAGTGCTATCATATTCTGGATCCATGCCTGGGCCTGGATAGCGTGGATATTGTAGTCATATCCGAATGTATCGCCCTTGCCCACCTTGCGGTTGGGGTTGTTCAAATCATTCTGGAGCATCGTGGGATCATCGGGGAAGTCGCGCTCGGCATATGTGTCGATGTCGCGCCAGAACTCGCCGCCGAGCAGGTCGTCGATGGTCTTGTAGTAGTGAGCGTTGGTGTAATTGACGTTCGCGCCACCCTGGAGGGTCATCACCGAGTTGAGACGGTGGTTGATCGATGAGTTGAATATGAAGTTGAACTGATTGCTGTGACGACGCTCGAGGATGTAGGTCGAACCCTTGTCAGTTCCCTGGGTTGCGTTTTCGTAATTATTGATGTAGTTGGTCTGGTATAGCTCGTCCCAGTTGATCTGACGGTTTTCGGGCACTGACCAATACTGGGTGTAGAGGTCAAAAGCGGCCTGGTCGTCGGCATAGTACGATGGCAGGTAGCGGTAATAGTCGGGACGCGGATCGGCTGCATTGTACCAGTTGATGGCCGAGTTGGAGTAGTTGATCCAGCGGGCAGCCACACCGGTATTGATGCTTGTGGAGTGGCTCGGGTTGCTGAGCCAGTTGAGCATGAATGTGGGGTCGAATGTCTTGGTCACGCGCGCGCTGCGCTTCTTACCGTCCTGCCAGCCCCAGCCGGGGTTATAGAGGTTGCTTCCGGCGAGATCATAAGCCTCCTGATATGTCATCTGCGGTGTGGCTCGCTCGGTAGGCGCGCCGAATGTGGTAAACACCAGCCTGTTCTTGGAGTTGAAGCGCTTCTCGGCCGAGAGGAAGTAGCCATAGGAGTGGTAGTATGTACCTTCGATGACACCCTCGTTCGACCAACGGGCCACTGCACCCACCGTCACGCCCCAGCCGTGGGGATTGATGCCGGTTGAGTAGAGCACCATGCCGCGGAGCATGTAGTTGGAGTTGGTGTACATGGCTGATCCGTAGAAGCCGGGGGCATATTCGTCGGTGATTGTGGAGATGTTGGTGGCACCGCCTATGTCACCGAAACCGTAGGTAGATGCTCCCAGACCCACTGACACCGACTTGTTGCGGAAGGCACGGTTGAGACCGCCGAGGCTCGAGTAGTTGAAGCGTCCGCGGGCGAGGTCGTTCAGCTTGATGCCGTTGATATAGGTGTCGGAGTATTCCGAGTTGTATCCACGGAAGCGGAAACGCATCAGGTTCCAGTCATAGTTTGACGCACTGTAATATATATTGTCCGATGCGCCGGTCAGCGCACCCACAGCCTGTGAGGCACCTTCCTCGTCCTCGATGGCGTTTTCATCAAAATATATTTCCTCCTGATCCTCATAGAATGTAGTGCTCGGGTTAGTATTGCGAAGCACCAGACGGCCCACATTGACGGTCTGGCCATCCACGAGCTCCACCCCTGATGTCAGAGGGTCATAATCGGGATTGGAGATGGACAGCGCGTCATCTCCGGCTTTGGCTCCTTGTATCAGGAAGTCGCCGGCCGGGCCGGTGACGGCTTTGAGCCCTTGGTTGTCAAGAGTCACCATGATGCCTCGCAGAGGCGCTCCGGTGTTCGAATCTACGACAGTGCCCGTGACCGCCGCCTTCTGTGCCAGAGCCGGCACCGCAGCTGTCAGCAGACATAGCAGTAACAGATGTAGTCTCATAAGGGAAAAGTTGGTTTGGTTGATGATTTTAGATGGTATCAGTTCCAGTTAACGCCTGTTTTGAATTTGGCTGATGTTGGAAGCAACAAAGATAACAAAGTTTTTAATATTCAGCAACACTATTTCATATTATTTGCGCCACAAGTGCCAACAAAATAATCAACCAAACCATCCCTCATCACCACGGATGCGGTGCGAGACGCAATCCGTCAGGCATAGCGTCAAGCACGGAGGCTATCTCTCTCGCCGCTGACACCGCCGAGTCGGCAGCGTCGGCCGATGCCGCCGGACACACTGTCTCAAACGCCAGTTCAAGCACGCCCAATGCCACGGCTTCCTCCATCTTGACACCCATAAGTATCTGTTGCGCAGGTGACACATCCACTCCGTCAGGCACTGACAGCGTTAGCGATATGCACTCCGTGCCGTGGATGTCGGCGTCTTGGACAAACCGCAGCAGTTCGGCCATCACATTGACAGCCGAGGCCTCCATCAGCCTCATCAGAGCCGGAGATTCGTCGCGTCCGAGCGGTCGTGGGGAGTCGCGGTGGTAGGTTCTCATAGCCGAGAGGGCATACACCGTCTCGAGCACCTTCGCCTTGTCAAGCGAAAATGTAATAGTTTTCATATACGATTTATAAGAATTATAAGAATTATAATTTATAACTTACCCCTTTGGCTCGGCGGACGCCTCAGATGCCTCCGCGCCCTGGCGCGCGCCGTGAAAAACTTGCGCACAGCCGTCGAGGGGGCGAGCTGGTAGCCACGCATGGTGCCGTCGGCCATCACACGGGCCAAGGCATCGCGCTGACCAATGCGCCACGCAGCCATTTCCCTCTCCACCTGCGCCGCCAGCTCCTCCCACATCTGACGCTTGCGGAGCGAGGCGGCCTTGTCGGGATGCGCTCTGACATAGCGTATCATGCGCAGGGCATAATCGTAGGTCATGTAATAGCCGGTCACACCGGTGCTGACGGCGGCTGCCGATATTTCAGCCACCCTGATGGGGCGGTCGCTCGCCATGTCTCTGATGACTCGGCGGCAGCTCATCAGGAAATCGTGGTCACGGCGCATGGTGGATTGGGTCATAGCAGACATAATCAATTCAATCTTCAATCGTTGGTTTTATTACAATGGCAAATTTACCATATACCTACAGCTCAATCGCTGCCCATCAAAGCAAACGAATGTTAAACGAGGCGTGCCATCCCCATTTTTGCATCCCTGTCGGTGCGGAAGGCGTTAAAGGAGTCAATCACGTCAAGGAGGGCTATCATGGAGTTCTCCACTCGGCTCTCATACAGGGCGACGCCCTCTTTGCTGTCGGAATTTTCGCCACGCAGGGCTCCGCTGACGCCCGAGATGCGGTCAAGCAGCTGCAGCTCGAGCGACAGCAGCTTGTGGGCGCCGGCATCGGCTCCGGTTGACACCACCTGCATAGGCTTGGCATCCCCCGACGGTTTATATGGCACCACGCCGTTGCAACATGACCACTCGCTGACAATCTTCTCCCACGAATATTCCTTGGGCTTGACCGTAGTGGGATACAGGAGCACGCCCTTGGCCGAAAAGGTCATTATATGGTCAATAAGCGTCAGCAGACGGTTGACATGTCGCTGCTGGTCCACCACATCCTCCACAAATGAGTGCACTTCGCCGTCGGTCATCGGGAAGAATTTCATGACAAACGGGTGTGACCCGTGGGCATACGGGCTGAGACCCGAATCAAGCAGCGTCCCGTCAGGTGCGAAGAATCTGAACCGCCACACCAATGTGGTTTCACGACTCGACTCTATCGCTTTGCGCCCCTGACGCTTCCTGTTGGCGTTGATGCGATTCACACGCTCCTCCTGGTCGGCATCTACCATCAGATCCATCCCTCTCGACGTGTCGCGGAGCCTGAGCACTTCGCGGCTTTCGAGAGTCCACACCTCTATGACGCGGCAACGGCCCTGGGCCGGTAGATGGAAGTCGACACCCTCCACGCCGCCGAGCGATGCGCCGCCGCTGCCGATACCCGAAGGGCCGTCGGTGTAGGCGAAGGCTTTCACTATGTCGTTGCGGCGTGTCTCATCGCCATGCGAAAACCTCATCACAGCCTCGGTCAGACTCATGTCGTGGAGCATACCCACAAGCTCAATGTCCCAGCCGCGAGGGTCACGGAATCGGTTGACGAAGAAGCGCGACGGACTGACATTGTCAACCCACACCCTCTCACGGCTGTCATGCAGCCGGCGTTCACATACCACCTTCTGCACGGCACACCCCGAAATCAGAAATTCCTCAAGCATACGCGCATCCAGTTCGTCAAGGGCATTGACGCGCCGCAGCTCTTCTCTCTCCTCGGGTGAGATGCCCGGGCATATGGCTTCGGCTCTGTCGCTCTCACGCAGAGAGGCCCTGAAACGCCCCACGATGGTCTTGACGAGCTGACGTATGATATTGTTGGTCTGTGGTGTGCGGCCGCTTATGCGCGAGTACTCCCCCTCGGTCAATATATGTCCGCTCGGGGTTTCGACCATATCGCCCCACTGGCGTCCGTAAGTGAAATCCTTGTATCGCGACCGCGCACGGCGAAGCTCTCCTCCGCCACACCACGCATCGTAGGCGGCTGCAAACACCGCAGCATCGGCCGGACCTCGCGACAAGCCTGTTTTATATCTCGTATCCATATTCAGTTTTCTAAAGCAGGGACGCCTTATCAGCATCCCTGCGGTTTTGACATATTCATAAATCCGATTCCCTGCTCGTGATGCTGCCCAATAGCTGCTCGTCCATCACATACATGCCGCCGTCAGGCTCCATGACTACCTTCACCTCCTCGATGCCGGCCTCGGGACGCAGCGGCGAGAGGATATGGAGCGTATGGCCCCTAAGCGTGACCACCGGGCGGCAGTCGCCTCCGCGCAGATAGGGATTGGACGATACGCTGACGGCCTGTACGCTCTCCTCGGGTGTCATGGGGCTGACAGGCTCGCGCCAGCCGGTCAGTCTGACTCCCACCACCCTCCTGACTGTCTGAGGCAGACATATGGTATAAGCATCCTCCTCGGCCTGGCAGTGCAACGTCAGTGACGCCCCTATATCTGTCACCTCCAGCAGATGGAGCGGAGCTTCGTCAAGCTGGCGCAGATACCATGCCTTCATCTTGGCTATGCACAGTGCATCGGCATCGACGGCATCCGTGCGCTCCATGACTGCCTCGCTGCCGATGGGAGCGAGAGGCTCAAGCAGGGTGAGCAACCGCCACTGCTTGAGCATCTCTGATTGCGTGAGTCTCAGCAACATGGTGTCAGTCGGTGAGATGTACACGCATATGTGCGTCGGGACAGCGGAGCACAAGGCAGCTCGCCTCTGTGGCCACCACGGCGTTGGTGTTGCGCTGGCCGCTCGTGCGCAGGTCGAGTTTCTCGGCCTTGAAAGGCACATGGGCATACTTGGTCAGATACTGGGGATCGAATACAAGTCCGTCGGCTGAGTGGCCGCATATGTCAAACACTTCGTTGTACTTGACGAGCAGTGTGCCGAACTTTGATGTGATTTCATTGAAATCTATGCCCCAGCGTGTGAAGGTCTGCGCTCCCATGACCACGTGGGTGGTGGCTATCTTGCTCAGCGACGATATGAGTTCGCTGCCGCCTACGAGTATCTTGCGTGTGCTGCCGCCGCCGGTGCCTGTAAACGCATCACGGAGCATATCTATCAGCTGCGCCTCGCCCAAAGCGGCCTTTGACAGCGAGAAATCCTTGCCGGCCTGCATGTAGATGCCGCCGGTGGTCAGCACCTCCTCGTGTTTGCGCGGATTGGTGAAACGCTTCTTCATGCCGAACAGGAAATTCTTCTCCATGCCGAGACGCATATCCATGATGGCTATTTCCTCCTGGTCGCTGAAGGTCCATCCCACCTCCTTGTTGGCTATCTTCTGATAGGTGGATTCCTCGATCTGCATCTTGAAAATCTGGCAGTAGT
The DNA here is from genome assembly GCA_900539915.1 of uncultured Bacteroidales bacterium. Lineage (GTDB taxonomy): Bacteria > Bacteroidota > Bacteroidia > Bacteroidales > Muribaculaceae > Amulumruptor. The sequence goes on from UQDU01000040.1 coordinate 15,385, forward strand.
TGTCATCCTTGGTGGGCAGAGCCTCAAACTGCGGTGTCTGCACATCAAGCTCGGTGGCGGCACGGCCCATGCGCACGAGGGTCACAGTAGAGTCTATGGTGACATCTGACATATCCACATTATCCGATACCAAGGGTATCACGGTCAGATTACCCGTTGCCTCATCACGACTCATCACATAGAGCGCGACGGTGGTCTCGTCTCCGGGTACCTGTGCGCCTATACAGAGTATCGTCTCGCTCTCCTGGAATATGTCGCTGTCTACGGAGAGGGTGTAGGTCTGCACGTCGCCCAACTTCGAGGCGGCCCTAAACAAAGTGACGTTGGCGGTGTCGGGCTTCGCGCTCACGGAGTAATACTCCACAATCATGGAGCCTGACTGGCGGCAACCGCCGCAACGCGAAATCTGGTCAACCGGAGTGGCCGTAGGGCGTATCATGGTGACGCGGCGGTCTATCTCGTTGAGAAGCAGTCCGGGGGCGAGCTTGCCTGTGGTTGAAGTTGTGAGAGGTTCGCCATTGACCATGGCGCCATGGTTAAGTTTCATCTGTGACATAAAAAATTTTTTTATAAGATTTATAAGATTTACCTGATCTACCGGCGCACATCAATCCCATATGCTCGGTCTGATTCGGCGCAGAAGCACCAGGTCATCGTCCGCGTCATCACCCTCTGCCGCCACGGCAAACGCATCATCCTGACGGTGGGGCTGCTCCCAGATGCCGTTGCGGCGCATAGGCTGTGACAACATTTCGTTGCGTCCACGCCTGTATCCGCGCTGCTCGGCTTCGGCCACGGCGCATTCAAGCTCCTCACGGCTGACTGACTCTGCGCTCTCGGGCGCAACATCCCCGTCTGCAGGGACCTCGTTCAGGGCATCCTCTTGCTCTGCCGGCTTATCCGCTTCGGCTCCGGCATCCTTGTCATTGACATCTTCCGCCGCTTCAGCAGCGCTTACCTTGTCCTCCTCCGACGGATAGGCTTGCCGAGTAAACTGGTTTTTCCTTGATTTTGACATAATTTGATAGGTTTAAATGGTTTGATACTGACGGGCCATCTCTTCCGTGACCACGTGACAAAATTACCGCCGCCCTAAACCCATACCGTGCGAAAATATCAGTATCTTTGCATAAACCATTCATCCATCTGCATGACCAATCAAACAATCAGTCAACGACTTAAACCCGGATTCGTATATCTTGCCGTCGTTACCCTCATATTTGCCATACAACTCTCATGGTATATCGTGGGCAGCCCCATAGTCTCCGCAATGGATGCGGCAGGATGGGCTTTCTATCTGACTTCATGCCTCAGCCACGGGGCTTGTCTGTCGCTTGCCCTCTGGCTGGTGCTCTGTCTGCCGCTGTCATTGGCGCGTCTGCCCCGTGTAGGCGGATGGCTCATGTGCCTCGGGGCGGCCATTGTATCGGTTCTGCTGTTTCTCAACATGCAGGTCTACGACATCTACCGCTTCCACATCAATGGATTCGTGCTCAATCTTGTATTCGGCGGCGGAGGCAGCGAGATATTCACGTTTGACACCTCTCTATACATACGCGAGGCTCTGCTGCTCGCCATTTTCATAGCCATAGCCGTAGGTGCATGGATTGTTTCGTTGAAATTATCGCGCCTGTGCTCGCCGGCATTTGTATGGGCTACGATAGGTGTGATGCTTGGATGCACGCTCTACGCCCATGGTTACCACTTCTATGCTGCATTCATGCAGAAAAGCTCCGTCTTGAAGTCGCAGCGTCTGATTCCATACTATTTCCCCACCACAGCCAACTCCCTGATGCTGCGTTTCGGCCTGACCCCTCCCCAGGGCGATGCCTTCGCCGACACGCCGTCTACGGCGTCGGGCGAGGTCAACTACCCCCTCCATCCGATAACTGCCGAGAAACCTTCGCAGCAGCCCAACATACTCCTCGTGCTGATAGACTCATGGAGCCGGTGCGCCCTTGACCCGGAGACTATGCCCAACGCATATAAATATGCACAGGACAATGTGCTGTTTGACAATCATTTCTCTTGCTCCAACGGCACCCGCGGCTCGGTGTTCGGCCTCTATTTCTCGCTCCCGGCCTACTACTGGGACCTCTTCGAGAGCAGCAAGGTCAACCCTGTATTCATCGATACGATGCTTGAGCAGGGATACACGTGCCAGGTATATCCGGGGGCGACGCTCGTAGGACCGCCGTTTTTCCGTGTGGTGTTCCGCAAAATACCCGACCTCAACATTTCCACCCCCGGCAACACGGCATGGGACCGCGACAGGGCCATAACTGACAATTTCATCCGCGACCTGCCGCGCTACGCCGCTTCGGGGCGTCCGTTTTTCTCCATGGTTTTCTATGACCTGCCCCACAGCTTCGAAATCACTCCCGACCGCCTGAAATTCAAGCCGTCATGGACCTACGCAGACTATACGCGGCTTAACAACGACCTTGACCCCACTGAATTTTTCAACCTCTACCGCAATACCTGTTATGAAGTCGACAAAATGCTTGGCGACCTCATAGCTGCCCTCGAAAGAGAGGGCGTCGCCGACAATACTGTGGTGATAGTCACCGGCGACCACGCTCAGGAGTTCAACGAAAACCACAAAAATTTCTGGAGCCACGGGGGCAATTTCTCACGATGGCAGATACAGGTTCCTCTGATTATCCACGTCCCCGGCGAACAGGGCGGCATCGTGCGCCGCCACCGCACCACCCACTACGACATAGTCCCTACTCTGATGCAGCGTTTCCTCGGTGTGAAAAACCCCGTTGACGACTATTCGGCCGGCCATCTGCTCACCGATACGGTCAGCCGCGACTGGCATGTAGTGGGAAGCGAGCTCAACTACGGCTTTATAGTCGCCGGCGACACCATACTCGAGAAAACTCCCACGGGCGGCCTTGAAGTAACAGATGCTGCCCTCAATCCCGTTGACGGCTACCGCGTGGACCCGGCTGCATTCCGTGAGGCGATGACTCGCCTCAACCGCTTTATGAAGTGATGCCTTGACGCTCCCTTAAAGGCGGTCCTTTGGCACCATAAAACGTGCCACAATGGAAGTCAGCACAGCCACCGATATTATCAGGGCCAACACGGCAAACGCATCTGTCCACTCAACCCTGACAGGATATGACGAGATAATCATCTTGGTGTGGTCCCCTCCCATCTTGATTATACCTGTGGTCTGCTGCACCAACGACAGCACGACTCCGAGCACTATGCCGGCTACGCCTCCGAACAGCGTGATCAAAGCTCCCTCTATGGTGAAAATATCGGAAATCATGCGCCTCGGAGCACCCAAGGCTCTCAGTATCCCTACGCTCCCCTCCTTCTCTATTATGAGCATGGAGAGAGTGGAAATGATATTGAACGAGGCTATGACGAGGATAAATGCCAGAAGCAGAAATGTAATCCATTTCTCCACATTGACCATGCGGAACGCCTCGGCCTGCTGCATATATCTGTCATACACCCTGTATGACGGTCCGAGTGCCGACTCTATGGCCTCACGCACTCTGCCGTCGTCTGCGCCATCGGCCAACCCGACATCCACGCGGCTCGCCTCCGTGTCATAGTCCAGCAGCGAACGTGCCTGGGCAAGCGACATAACGATGCGCGGCATGTCTGCCTCCTTGTCTTCGGCCTGATACACTGCCGACACTGTCACCGAATCCCGGCGAAACGCCGTAGCCGGCATGGCCGGATTGATGCGCCCTTTGCGACGCGGCACATACAGATGCACGAAATCATAGCTCCCGGGGAAAGCCATCAGTCCGTTGGCGGCTCCAACGCTCAGCAGCCCCTCGCCGAGACTTGACATCCGCGCCGAGGTCACTTCGCCGTCTATTATCACCGGGGCATAGTCCACGATGCTGTCATAACCTGCCGGCACTCCGTGCACACTGACAGGCAGGTGATACTGACGGTACACCGCCAGCGCAGCCTCGTCAATCACCGGGGCGGCTTCGGATACTCCGGCCACATTCCTGACCGCGGCGGCCACTGAATCGGCATCGGATATGACCTTCCCTGACGCCGGTTCCACCGTCAGAGCCGGCGATACGAGCGACACATGCGAAAACACCATGTCATGGAAGCCGTTGAACACCGACAGCACACACATGATGGCCATGGTCGCAACGGCAACGCCGGCAACGGATATGATGGATATGACGTTGACGGCGTTGTGGGTCTTTCGCGAAAAGAAATAACGCAGGGCTATCCGCAGAGCGAGCATAGCATCTATCAGTGATGAATTAATATTGTAGGGACATACCGTTCATATGTAGGGAATGTCGTTCATATGTTGTAGGGACATGCCATGGCATGTCGCCTAAAGCCATGCTAATGAGTGGTGTTGCGCAACGCACGCCATCTGGAGATTACTCCGCAGCTTTCTCGTCAGTCTTGAGCAACCTGTCGATATTCTCGAGGTAATCCAAGGAGTCGTCAAGATAAAACGCCAGTTCGGGCACTTTGCGCAACTGATAGCGCACTTTCTGTGCCAGCTCGTAGCGGATGGTTTTCATCTGCTCCTTGGCTGCCTGAAGCACATCCTGGGCCTTGTCTGACGGAAACACCGAGAGATACACTTTGGCTATGCTCAGGTCAGGCGACACCCTGACTGCGCTCACCGACACTATGGTGCCGTGGGTCTTGGCTGTCTGCTGACGGAATATTTCACTTATCTCCTTCTGGAGGAGACGGCATATCTTGGCTTGACGTGTTGATTCCATAAATAGATAGTTTAGAGGGTGTTTAATAACAAAAGTTAAATCCTGAGCTGCGGATTTTGAGATGG